>JAYVXN010000056.1:0-2631 GCA_043785085.1 Bdellovibrionales bacterium
AGCTGTTGTGCTCGGTCTTTTGACTCAGCCCTTCGTTGGTCGTCGTCCAGTTAGCGCCGTTGGCTAGCCGTTCCTCCTCCCGTCTCGGTCTGATTCAAAGTCCACGTCGCAAAACAGCTACAAACTTTCCTGTCAGAGTACTAGCGGCGCTCAAACGAACGCCGCCATGATTGCCTAAAAACTTAGTAACCAGAGCCACCACTGCTGCCATTGCCGCCATTGCCGCCAGTTCCGCCTGAGCTCGAGCTTCCAGAATCACCAGAGCCCGAAGTGCCTGAAGAGGAACCGCCAGTTGTACCTGAAGTGTCAGTTGAACCTGACGTTCCAGAAGTACCCGAAGCTCCTGATCCCATATTGCTGGTGTCAGACGGTGCAATAGTTTTTGAGGTCGTCGTGTCAGTCGTATCAGTTGAAGTGCCGGAAGACGAACCCATTTTATCAGCGCCCGTATTGGAATTCGACGAAGTCCCAGATGTCCCCAAATTATCGCCACTAGTTGTGGAATTCGATTTCGAATCCATTGAATCAGTTCCACCCGTAGTCATATGGCTTGGCGAAACCGTTGTCGTGGTCGTCGAATCTGAACTCATATTGCTTGAAGTGCCGGCTGATGAATCTTTGGCCGCATGATGCTTGCGCATATGCTTGTGCTTCTTGGTCGTCTTCGAAGCCATCGTATCAGTACTTGCTGAATTTGTATCCGATGCCGCAGATCCCGTGCTGGCAGTGCCTGAGCTAGTCGCGGCCCCAGTTGAGCCTGTGTCACCGCCTGTGCTTGTTTGAGCGTTCGCAAAATTCGGCAAAGCCATCAGTGAAAGTGCCAAACCTGTTCCAAACACCGTACGTAAAATCTTCACATTCATAAAACCTCCTAATGTTTTTGAAAGAAAAGTTCGGTGTCTTCACAAACGTTAAGATCGCTCCGAACTAGACATTCGCCCAGAGGATAAGTTGTTCTATTCGAACAGGATACACTTAACTGCCAGTTTTAAGATAAGTGCACGAGTCTAGCACAGTTTGCAAAAACTAATGAACACGCTAGCTGTGTGAAAAATATTGAATCTTCGTCACATATTACCTAGCATTTTTGTATGTTTCATTTCATTGCGCTTTTTATTCTCGCAGTAACGGGACCACAAATCACACCAGTGAGCTCACACGCCACAGCTATGCAAGACGCTAGCGTGAGTCGTACCACCACTCCTCCGCGCACATCCGCCACTAATGCCGTGTCTGCGGTACGACGTGAATCCGCAAATCGGCTTTGCAATGCCCTCGCGCAGTTTCCGCGCAGTGAAACAGATAAGTTAAATTTCGAAAAAAATGAAGTCGGATCTCTTTGCAAACCTTATATGCAGCGAACCCGAGCAAGCCTTGATATGTGTGGTGACGGCAATTCAGACCCTTACACTTCGGCGTTCACATGGGCTTCGCGTGAACAGATGGCCAAGCAAGGAAAAATCAATATCGTTTCGGATCCGAAAGCTCAGCCCCTTTACACGGCTCTTCTTTCTCGGGCCGAAGAAATTCGCCATGAAACAGCAAATATTTGTTGTGGCGCGGATTTGAAATGCCAAGAGGCTCTGGCGCGGGTCGAAGTTCAAGTTTGTAAACCGAGCGAAAATAATTTAGCGCCTGATCCTTGCGTGTTCGGTGGCTACTACGAAATGCAAAGTAGCGGCTACGATGCCATCTATAGTCATCTCTACCGCCAATACGGTGACCAATCGGAGATTCGAAAAATCGCCGAGAAAAATCTTGATCGCGATGATATCAATCAAATCAACCGCGACACGGCAGTTGGAAAATATACGGCTCAGCCATTTCCGCAACCAGGGCATATTGTTCTCAGTAGTTATGTTTCAGCGAAAGACGGCGTACCATCTCTCGAGCCGACACTGCGCCATGAGTTTGGGCATGCCTGCTCAATGGTGAAAATGCAACTTGCCGCAGACTCCGGAAAAACGCCGGAGAGCATGGACCGTGCGGTTCGCGCCGCGCGCTGGCTCAATCAAGTCAAAACCCGCTGCGATGCCAATGGCACTTTACCAGAAGCCTATAATGATTTTTGGCAATCGGTCGGAGAAACGCATGAATTCGCCCAGTGTATCTATAAATTGACGACCTTCAATCAACAGCAGAAAATCGATCGGCCTTGCCCGCAACTTTGCCCTGGACATTATATGGAAGAAGCGGTGGGCATCACTTTTTCACTTCTTACGGGAGATTTAAGTGGCGTGGCCGGCTCGGTGTTTCCGAACACCTGCAATCATGTTCGCGACGGCCAGCACCCGATGGTTGCCGACGTCATGGAATGTCTGACCCAGTATTCGCCGCGCTTTCGCGAGCGCTTGAGTCAGACGTATGTTTGCCATCTTTAATTAAACGCTTTGAACAAAAACGGGTACGATACCTTAACTGTCGTGCCGCCACGAGGGAGCGGAAAGTGCCAGCTGGCGAGGCGTCGTAGCACACAGCCCTCAACCATTGCACTCTTCATCGTGGTGCTATCGATCTTCGGATCACCAACGCCGCCATCGGCTCCAATTTGAAACTTCACCATGATTTTTCCATAGAGATCCGGATTCGAACTGAGCTGGCGCTCATAGCAATAGCGAATCTGGCCGATAT
>JAYVXN010000057.1:0-2621 GCA_043785085.1 Bdellovibrionales bacterium
TTCAGCCGAGATTTTTGACTTTTTTTAATTTCCCTAGAAGCAGAATACTTTTCATCGTCTTTATCTTTTTTTACGATGACTAAAATTCATGATCGAGTAGCCAGTAGCTGATTTTAATGTGTTTTTTGCCAAGATTTCGTATTATGCCAAAAAAGTCATTGATATGCTCAGCACCGCGTTGGTCGGATTGGGTGCCCCATTTTTTTAGTTTTTCCAATACCCAGTTTTCGCAATATACTTGATTTAACTTGTGAAATGCGGCGAGTGTCGAAAGAGAGAATGACCTTAGTGTCAACGAATCAGTAATAATCGAAGCGATTTCTTCATCACGAACCCCTCTGGTTACAGTCGCCAATCCGACTAAATCGGGTATGCTTTTCCGATAAGCATGTGATCGATAGGGATCTCCTATTTGACGTTGGATCCTCGATGATATAGAGTTCAAAATCGATTAAGAAATTTAAAAAACGGGGAGATTATGAAAAGTTTATTCGCGATTATAACCGCATTAATGACAACGGCGGCCTGGGGCCAAACAAAACAATTGCAATGCACAAGTGGTCAGCCCTATCAGACGTTTAACGCTACTTTGGATTATTCGGGCTTTGTAGCAGGCAGTGGCTATTTTTCAGCGCTTAATGCTTCATTTGACGATAATTTTGTTTCAGCACAGTTGATTTGTGTAGGTAACACGCTCGAAAAACTTAGTTGTGCGGGCTATTTGTTCAATTCTCCTGGAAATATTTCTGAAGTGACGCTAGTTAAACAAAACGGAAAGTTCGGAGCCATGCATCGGCAAGTAAGCGGTAAAGATTTTTCGCATCAGGATAGACCTTGGCCCTGTTTGCTTAAGTAAGAATTTTGGCGATCACAAAATAATTGCAACCTAATTTTAGGCGTTTTCTCAGTCACTCCCGGCGAGTGCCGGAATTAGCCGTAAAATTACAGCAGGGTGCGCGAAGTGGTGTTAAAGGCGTAGGTTTTCGGCATCTGGCTTAGGTGCCAAACTTGGGCGCAGCTCGCGACAATTTACAATTTTCGTCAACACGCGGAAGATTTTCAGGATACGCTCCAAACCCAACTGCGACATTCACGATGAGTTGACCTGGACGATCTTCCATCGCTCACGATATGCGATCACTTCAAGCATCCCCCAATTATTCGCTCCGCATATTTGGATGCATCCCCGGCCATCGGACAATTAATTGAAAAAGGCTGTCCGGATAAAACATAAGGAGCCGGGCCACTGACGCCGCTTCCCGCCGTAAAACTTTGTCCAGGTAACTGCACCGCAAGCTGCGTGGCAATCGCTGGGACCACTGTATAAGACGCACTACCCGATAAGCTCGGCGTACCGACGGTGCCAGAAATCGTGACGGTGCCAGCTACCGAAGTCACATAAGCAAACCCTTTCTCGCCGAAAAATGAAATTTGAATGGTACCCGCAAAGCCTGCTGAATCAGAAAACTTTACCCACGATCGCCATAAAAATTTTACCTGTTCTTTTGGCACACAAAAACTGGACTTTATGTCGGCATGGTCTTCGTATACGACCTGATCTGGCCTGACTTTGTTAAGCGCACCAGCCCTTAACCATTTTATTTCCCTAAAACTCAAGGAGACAAAGATGAAAGTTTTAATTTCGGCGCTTTTATTATTCGCTGTTCATGCCTCGGCGGCCGACCTGATTCTATCCAGTGGGGAGTCTGCAATCATTCAACCCAATGTGACCACAAAAGTCTCTTGTGGCGGCAGCCAGTCCACTGGCTGTAGCGATGAGATCAACGGATTAAAACTTCTTATTGAAAACTGTAAAACCTCATACTCGGCATCCTATTGTGCTGACAAATACTGGCCCGATTTCAAGGCCTCAAATCCAAAATGCGCCTTGCCCGCACTTTCAATTTGTATCGATAACTGCAAGACTTCCTACAGCGCATCCTACTGCGCCGATAAGTGCTCGCAAAAATAGATCTAAGACTGGACTGCCGTCTTAGGATCAACCGCCGCCATTTTCAATAACGCTCTGAAACTCAGTCTGTGCCTTTTTGACAAGCACAAAGGTATCAGACTCGTTGTACTCTTTGTGAGTTAGCGCGAACGTCTCAGGGTTTGGATCAAAATACTCTTCGTTATAGCCGCCGGCATCGAATGTGGTATCCAAAATAATCCAACGTTCATCGACAAATGCTTTATTCCATTCGAGAACACCTGGGTTCAAGATTTCTTCGCGTCTTTCGTCGAACCCAAAAGCGGGATACCCCAACTTGCCCTATTAAGAGACGGCGACGACGATAATTACGCGCCCGCAGAGTTTAGTTCCATCTATAAGGCTCTTCATGGCATGGCTCCCCAGATCCGGCGAAACGAGAACTTTATCTCATATTGCCGGTCGGTTGACCAATGCAAAAACCAATCAACAAGCCGTTGTCACTGCAAGCCAGGCCGCTCAGGCCAAGATCGACGTGATTAAAGCTGTCATTCAGGCAAAACTCCACGCGCGCATTTCCGCCTGCAAGATAGAATTCGTGGATTTGCCCGTTTTATACATGCCAGCCGACCGCCCGGATCCGACGAACTATAAAGGCCCCCGTCTTCAGGCGTCTACGGCCTTCACGGCC
>JAYVXN010000058.1:0-8671 GCA_043785085.1 Bdellovibrionales bacterium
GCGAGCGATAGCGGTTTTAGCCGAAAGTTATTGTCGCTTTATGGCTAGTTCTTCGCGACTCGATCTGGCGACAAATCCACTGCGCGAAAACGTCAAACCGACGCGCGCGAAGGACTAGCTCTTTGACCGGATTTCAAGAACTTGCCTCAACCTGAATCGGAGTTTCTCCGAAAGGCTCACTGACAGGATGTCATTCCGATTTGAATTTCTCAGAGGAAGTCGGCCATGTGTGGACGTAATACCAAAACCTTGATTTTCTTCGTGCTGATGCTTTTTTCGGCGCGCGCACACACTCAAGAAATTTATCAATTCTATGCCGGTGCGCGCATGCTTGGAATGGGTGGCGCCTACACGGCAGTCGTCAACGATGAAACGTCCCTGTTAACGAATCCGGCCGGTCTTGGAAAAATCCGCGATTTGACGTTTACGATTGGCGATCCTGAAATTGATGCCAGCAAAAATGACACGGATCTTTTTAATTCGAGCAATTATAATAAGGCCACCGATTTGCAAGGATTAAATGACACTTTGAAAGTCAATCCGGGCATTCACTATCACAGCAAAGTCCAAGTTTTTCCGTCGATTGTCTTACCCAATTTCGGTCTTGGTGCTTTTGCCAAATCCCAATGGGACGCCGAAACCGATGTGACGGGCGCCAATATGACCGTTCATTACTGGAGTGATTACGGTATGGCCATGGGCTATAACTTTCGTCTCTTTGGTGGCGTGATCAAATACGGTGTCGTGGCCCGCGCCTTCAATCGCGTCGAAATCGATAAAGTTATTCCGACTTCTTCAACCGGTCTCGATATAAAAAGTCAAGCCAGTGAAGGCGGCGGAATTGCGTGCGATATGGGCATGATCATAACCGCGCCGGTGCGCACTTTGCCGGCAATTTCGGGAGTCATTCACGACCTTGGTGACACTGCGTACACTCTCACCAACGGCAGCTTTTATTCGACCACGACTCGCCCGAAGAACACCCAAAAAAGTGTCGATGTTGGCATCTCGTTTTCACCGATTGTCAGTAACCGCGTGCGGGCGCAGTTCGCTGCCGATTATCATGATGTCACCACTGCAGGCGACGAGCTCGATCAGATGAAACGAATTCACGCCGGGCTCGAACTCAATATTGCTGACTTTCTTTTTCTTCGCGGCGGAATGAATCAACGCTACTGGACCAGTGGTGTGGAATTTGCCACCTCTTTTGTCCAGGTTCAAGGTGCGTACTACGGCGAAGAGATCGGTACGCCCACCACTCACAAAGAAGACCGTCGTTGGGTCGGAAAAATTTCAATCAGATTTTAGTCGAGTCAAACGATTGGCGCGCACCGCCGACGGTCCTTCGCTAAACTAAAAGAGATGCGAGGATCGACCATGTTGCCAAGACACCAAGATTTTCCAAATGCCGTGCGAAAAATATTGCCGCTGTTTCTCTGTATTTTAGCTTTTTCGGGGTGTTTAAATATTCTTGCGGAGGTGGCGAAAAAAGATTCGGATGAGGCAATTTATAAAGCTGCTTTAATCGCCATGGATTCAAGAGATTATGCCGCCGCCATTACTGACTTTCAGAAACTTTCGACGACCTTTATAGGGCAGCGTTCGGTCACGGTGAATTACGCTTCGGCCTTTGCCGGACGATGCGGGCTCGACCTTTTGCTTCTTGTCGACAGCATTAAAACCAATGCATCGGCGAATCTCTTTATCACCCTGATGAAAAATTTTAAGGGAGCAACGACGACCAATATCAGCGATTGTCTTCAAGCTGAAACATTGATTCGCTCCATTAATAATTCCGCAGCCAGCCGTAATGTCGACGAAAATCTGTTGATGGTTTTTGTGAGTTTTGCCAAGATCGGTGCGATCCTAGCGACCTATGCCGATACCAATGCCGATGGCACACCAGACGCTGGCTTTGATTCGTGCAATACCACGCAATTTCCAAATGCCAAAGCGCGTGAAGTGGCCTCGGCCATCAATTTGATCGTCGATAGTCTTTCAGGTCCCGGAGTGCCGACACTTTTAGGGGCGGCAACCACCAGTTTGACGAGTATCTGCACCACGCTTGCCGGGATCAGTGCCACCTATGCTTTTTGTGGTGCCAATCCAGCAGTCACCGACCCGACCGCCTACACCGCTAACCAAATTAAAGCTTTGAACGGAGTGATTAAAACCACGGATTTTCCAGGACTCGGAACCTGTAATAACACGACTGTGAATTGTATATGTCCGTAACGATCTTACGTGCGTTTCTGCAATTCATTCTCCTAAGTACAATCGGCTTTTCTGCCCAAGGAGCCGTCTTAACTGAGACGTGGACTTCCGTGCGTGCGCTCGGGATGGGCAATGCCTATACGTCAGTCGTCAGTAATGCTGATGCGCTTTTTTATAATCCTGCGGGATTATGTAAGGCGAAAGGATTTACTCTCACTTTGGCCAATCCGCGTGTGGGCACTGATGCTCTTGATATCATGACCCAGATGAATAACTACCGGTCCTCAAGCCATTTAGCGGCCTATCTCGATACGCTTTATGGAAAAAATTATTGGTTTGGCGGCGGCGGTATGGGATCGATCGTGCTGCCGTGTTTCGGCTTTGGTATTTTCGCCGGCGCGGATTTGAATGCAAGTTTGGATAATCCTGCCAATCCAACTTGGAATCTCACTTATCTTGCGGATTACGGCTACGCTGCGGGTTTTGGCTTTGATCTCATTCCGAGCTTGATGACCATGGGAATAAATCTTCGGCGTATCAATCGCACCGGAACGGATCACGCCATTGGGCCCGATGTTCTCGGCACGGGCGATACGACGGCAATTTCAGATCAATTGAAAAATCGTGGCTGGGGCTGGGGCGCCGATATCGGTGTGAATCTGAGCTTGCCAACGCCGATTCGTCCGACCGTTTCGGCGGTCTGGAAAAATGCCGGAGTGACGACTTTTTCGCATGACGAGGGCACCGCCGCACCGCCAGTCCAGCTTGATGAAATGGTTGCGGGGGCCTCTTTAGAAATAGCGCCACTGCCCCTGTTTAGTTTGATTCCGTCTGCTGATTTCAAATATCTCAATCGTCCTGATGTGCAAATTGGTAAAAAAATCCACGTTGGTCTGGAGATGAATATCTTGATGATTTCAGCGCGTTTTGGATTCAACCAGGGTTATTATACCTGGGGCGCGGGCTTGGATTTGGGCATTTTGCATGCCGATTTTGCTTCTTATGGAGTGGAATTAGGCGAGTATCCGGGACAAATTGAAGATCGGCGCTATCTGGCGCAACTGACGATCGAATTTGCTTTCGACGGCTCCTCTTTTGGTGGTGGCGGCAGTAAAGACGCGAATGGCGGCACTAGTCAAAAACGGCCAAAGCTCAAAGCACGGCGTTAACCATAGGGCCCCTCCAAAAATAACTACTCATTCTTCGCTCATTCTTCGCTCATTCTTCGCTAGGTCCTTTGCGCCAGCTCTTCGTTGGTCGTCCTCTCGTTTGCGCCGCTGGCAAGCGCTTCGTCCTCCCGCCTCGACCTGGCGCAAAATCCATGTCGCGAGAGAATGAGTATTTATTTTTGGAGGGGCCATCAAGATCACTTCACCCCTTCGTTGACTCATAGTAGGATGCTCTCTTTGCATAAAGGAGCATCATGCTTCACATCATCGCGCTCACTGGTCCCGAAGATCAAAAAACTGTTTTTGCTGATTTCGATCCGCTGCAATCATCTTGGATCGTTTCTGATTTGAAGTCGAAACTCGATTTGGCCCGTGGGCTTCTCGCACAGCGTGAGTTTGTGCCTGGCGATGCCGTCTTGCGCGCCAGTGAATTGTGGAAGGTTTTGTTGTCGCGATTGCGCCCTGATTTTCAGGTGATCTCCAAAGAATTTGCGATCACCTTGATTTCGCAATACCTGACGCAGGTCGAATTGGCGTGGGCGCAATCTCCTGGAGTCGCGCAGACAGCCTACGGTTACATGACCCAGCTGATGCCACTCTTGGCGCACACGCAAGGGGATGAGCTGATCAAAGAATGGTTTGAAAAAAACCAACCGAGTTTAGTGCGCTGGAAACACTGGTATGAACTCGCGGCGACACTGTGGCAGCGCTTTCTCAAAGATGGCTTTGTAGCGGCGCCTTGGATCAGCGGTGTTTTGGTGAATGAACCGGGTCTGGAAAAAGTGTGGTCGCGCGATTTGATTGTCGATCTCGGCGCGGAACTGAATCAGGTCGAAGCCGATCTTTTGATGTCCTTGTCGGCTTTTCTTAATGTCACGGTTCTGAAACCGTCGCCCATTTGGCAAGATGAATATGAGCGGACCTTTCTAGCCTATGGCTTATTTGAGAAAAAACTCCAGGTAAAGAAATCATTTTTGAGTTCTCAAGGTCTCGGTAGTATGCAACGTCCAGGTCCAATATATAAAAAGTTTACGACGATGATTGCGGAAGTGAAGGATGCAGTCGTGCAAATTCGCACTTGGCTCGAAGCGAAAGCCGGTGTTCTTGAACCCTTTCAGATCGCGGTGGTGGCTCCAGATATTGAAATTTATTGGCCGGCACTTTCAGCCCATCTCCAAGAAGAAGGTATTCCGTTTCAAAAAAACATTGTGCGGCGTCTGCACTCCTTTCCAGACATCGCGCAGTGGCTGGCAGATCTGCGCTTGAAATCCGGATCTTTTTCAGAAGCGGATTTAGAAGTCAGTCTTTATGAAACGAACAAAGCAGAACGGCTCTTATCGTATGAAAAATTCAAGGTCTTGTTTACGCGGATTTATGATCGCGGTGATTTGAGCCGTCACGCGGAAATTGAAAAACTCTATGCGACTGAGCTCGCGGGCAATGAGACCGTCCGACGGGATGACTTCGTGGTTTGGGCCTTAAAAAACTTACCAGAAAATGCCAACGTCGATCGCTGTGAACAGATCTTTCGGCGTTTTTTTGCTGAGTGCCCGGATGGTCTCTCTCTGCAGGTGCAGCGCTGGCTGAATTATCTGATGCAGTTAGCAGCCCGTCTCGAATGTCGGGTGGCCGACGGAGATCCTGAAGGCATTGCTGTGATCAACCTGATTTCGGCCGAAAATTCTCCCGTCACCCATATGATTATTCTCGGCTTGACCGAAACGGCACTGAAAGAATCTTCTGAGACCGGAATTTTATTTTCTGATGTGCAGTCGCTGGCTCGTGAGTTTGGCTTTCACTTGCCATCAGCCGATCAAGCGCGCAGTGAGTTTGCGGCGCGCTGGGTGATTGAAAATTCGCGGCGGGAAATGCTTTTGTTCGTGCCAGAAACGAATTTTGGCGGAGCCGTCGAAGCGGCGTCTTGGCTATGGGTCAAAGGTGCTCGTGAGGCGGGTTCGTATGAGCAGATTTGCGTGCCACGGCAGACCAGGTGGGATGAACTGCAGCGCGCTTCCCGCAAAGACTTAGCTGTCGTTCGTGGCTGGAGTGAGCCGCATCTGCAGCTGCTCGGCGACTCGATCGAACGAGATTTGGGTTTGGCGCCACTTCCTCATTTCGCCGCCAGCCGTCCCCTCAGCGTGTCACCGTCGGGACTAGAGGACTATTTGAAATGCCCATTTATTTTTGCCGCCAAACGGCTATTTAAATTGAGTGATCTACCAAATCTGGATTTGGATGTGGATGCGAGCACACAAGGAAGTCTCATGCATGCACTCTTTGAGCGTCTCTGTGTCGAGCCGATGCGCTTTGAGTACAGTGCTGAAGAGCTCGGTGAGGTCATTGATCTGGCCCGCACACGCGCCGAAGTTCAATTGGCCGATGAACGTTTGTGGCCGGCATTGCGCCGCCGCTATTTTGAGTTGGCGCAGAGATTTCTCACATATGAACGCGAATGGCGAAAAAACTTTCCGCAAACGAAGACGCTGGGTCGGGAAGTGAAGGTCCAGGGGTTCTTGCAGGTTGAAACGGGTGAACTGGTGGCTTCTGGAAGTGCCGGTGGGGATGTGCTTGAGTTTCGTGGTCGGTTGGATCGAGTCGATGCGGATGCGTCGGGGAAAATGGTTTTGATTGATTATAAATCTTCTGCAAATGGTCTCAGCCAATACACCAGCTGGCTTGAGAACAATCGATTGCAACTTTTATTGTACGCGCTCGCCCTCGAAAATGGCCTGACCGAGTTACCTAAAGCCACCGTTCTCTCGGCTGTCTTTTATGTCAGCCGCACGATGAATCGGGAATACGGATTTAAAGTCAGCGATGTCGAACAGAATCTCTATTCGGTTGAAGATAAACGCCGCAACAAACTCACAGCAAACGATAAAGAGCGGCTCATAACTCAATTGAAAGAAAAGGTGCGTGACGTGGTCGCGGAGATTAAAACCGGATTTTTCGCACCTCGCCCAATGGATACTAGCCTTTGCCATACTTGTGAATGGAGCGCCCTATGTCGAGCCCCGCATCTGAACACATGAGTCAGCAACAAATTGTTCGGGCTGGGGCCGGCGCCGGTAAAACCCGGCGTTTGACTTTTCAAGTGATGGACATTGCCCATGAGTTTCTTACCCGGGAAAAACGTCTACCACGATTGATTGTCACGACCTTCACCCGTAAAGCCACGCAAGAATTACGTGAGCGGTTGATGATCAAAGCACTGGAAGACGATCCAGATCTCATTGATTTCGTTAATTCCCGCTCGCATCTGATGGTCTCAACGATTCATGGTGTCTTAGATCTTTACCTGAAACGCTATGGTGGCAATATTTGTATTGATCCAGGATATTCGGTCATGGCGAGCCCCGAAGCCGGTAAGATCGCGCGCCAGGTGATGCGTCAGGTTCTCTTCGCTAAACCACATCTGCAGCCTTTGCTTGAAACCTATCGCTTTGCGCGTCTCACGTCTTTAGCGCGAACGTACTTTGGGACACTCGCACAAGATCCGCTGGCACAGCCATTTACGGCAGACGAGTTCAACCTCCTATTTTCACAATTCACTGAGAATCTGGTTTTGCAAAGTCGCACTGTCATTTCACATATCAAAGCCGAGGCTCAGAAAGCCGACTGGCTGGCGATGGCCGAAGAAATACAACGGGTTGCGCATTTGCTCACGAGTGGCAAATGGCTGGAGAACCGGACTCTGATTTTAGATTTGATTACCCATATCAAGACGGCGCGGTTCACGGTGAAGAACCCTCCTGTGAGCGAAGAAACCAATCAGCTCAGTAAAGATTTACTCGGTGAGCTTCGCTCGCTCAGTGAGGCCAGTTATGATCCGGCGGTTTGGCAGGAGTTCGCTAGCCTATTCGTACTTTTTCAGGAGCTCGCCGAGGATTTCAAACGAGAATTTTACGAGGCAAAAATTCGCTTAGGGAGAATTGAAATCTCTGATCTCGAGCTGCTGGCCATGGAATGTATTCGCAAGCATCCACAGACGGTCGAGGCTTTTTCGAAAGAATGGGATTATTGGCTGATCGACGAGTACCAAGATACCAGCCCGTTTCAAGTCGAACTGCTGCGCCAGCTCACAGGTGAGAAACCGAATTTCATTGTCGGTGACCCCCAGCAGAGTATTTACCTTTTTCGTGGTGCTCGCTCTGAAGTTTTTGCTGAAAAAGAAAAAGAAATTCTCGAAAATGGTGGTCACCAAGAACTGCTCAAAAAAAACTATCGCTCCCAGCCAGAACTCTTACTTTTTCTAAATGATTTTTTCTCGCGTTTCGACCCGCCGTTTTCACCGATGGAAGCCAATATTAAAGACGAACCCATTGATTCGAGCTGTGTCGTCGCGAAGTTTTATCCAGCACCTGCGGTCCCCGATGAAGGTGCCGATACGGATCACGAAATGAAGGCCATTGTCGCTCATGTGCAAGAACTGCTGGCGCAAAATGTAGCCGCTGAGGATATCTGCGTTCTCGCTCGGACCAACCAAACATTAATCGAAGTCGCAAGCCAGCTGAATCTATATGAAATTCCGACACATGTTCATTCGGCTTCTGGATTTTACGAGAGGCGAGAAACCCGCGACGCACTGGCCTTACTCAAGTTTCTCGTGCATCCACATGATAATTTCAACTTCATTGAACTTTTGCGCTCGCCTTGGTTTCGGATCGCTGATGAGTCGTTGGTGCGCTGGACGTCTCGGGTCAGTACCGATTCGTTTTGGGATCGCGCCCGAGGTGATATTCAAGGCTCTGAAGCTGAATGCATTGGCTATTTAGCAAGCCTTCTTGTGCTTCGTGCCGAGCAGGGAATCACCGAAGTCTTCAAAGAGGCCCTTCGCCACTCAGGTTTTATTGATTTTTCCTTAGCCCACGATATGAGCGGACGGCGCGAGTCGAATATCTGGAAACTTCTGGCACGCTTAGCTCAAGACGAAGGCCAGCCCGGATTCAACTATCTCGGTTTTATAGAAAACACGGAAATCGATTTACGTGAATCGGCCGGGCAAGAAGAAGGCGACGCGATTGCAGCCGTTGAACCCAATCGCATCAATCTTATGACCATTCACTCCTCCAAAGGTCTGCAGTTTCGCCACGTCCTTTTGCCACGCTTGCATCAAAGTGCTCGCCTCACACGCGCACTGGATTTTACCTTTGATGAGTCGAAGCACCGTTGGGCGATGCGGATTCCGCTGGGTGAAAATGGCGATATGACGGCGTCCTTGGCTGAAAAAATCTGGGTTGAGCAGTTTCAAACTCAGGAATTAGCAGAGCACGCTCGCGTACTCTACG
>JAYVXN010000059.1:0-2619 GCA_043785085.1 Bdellovibrionales bacterium
GATTGGGACAATGTGAATTTTTGCCACCGCATTTCGTTCCTTCAGTTTTTCTATTTATTTTGTTTAGTTTGCTTTTGTTAAGACGTGAAAACTGGAGCACCATGTGCCAGTAAGCATAGAGCGGTAGCGGCCAAACATGATTTTTCGAGAGAACCCGGGAGCCTCGAAAGTCCTAAAATGCTTTGTGGTTGAGCTGAGATGGCTCGACTCCGAAACTCATCACTGTATCGAAACCAAATGGCTGCCGAGAGGCGTCGCTACGGCAGCAACGCGACCTGTGGATCGGCAATTCGCGGTTCGGCGCTTGGATTCGTACTAAATCGCTCTTTGGGCCGTTCACTTTTATTAAAACGCACTGAATTCATGGCCAACTTTACGCCGAACACTCCACCCCAAAAATCAGGATGGCTCGCAGATCTGAACTTCGGTGCTACTGCCCAAATCGCGATTCGGTCCAGCCATTTTACCGGATCGCTCGGCAAAGAATACGTGTGACCCAAAGGTGGCGAAGCCACTTGTTTTATTTGTTCGTCTAAAGTGGATCGCATTGCATCGTTTTGGAATAAAAAGGGGCAAGCCACCCCACCCCTGACTATACAAAATTAATGATAGTGAATAGCCTCAATATCTTCGATTAGTTTTAATGACCGATTTGACAACTCGTATTTGTAGCCTGCCAATGTTGCATCTTTGGAGTACTCGAGCAGCGTCTTAGCTGCATTCTGATACTGACTGAATAGGATTACGGCCTCCGTAAGCTGTGGCAATTTGACTAAATACTGCACTTGCGCCAGAGCGTAGGTCAAAAAATCTTCCGATTCTTGGGAATTGAGCTCTAACGCCTCATATTCTTGACTCCATGTGATAAGTTGGAAATCGAGTAGCAAGGGTTCTTGCTCGACAATTTGCAACTTGGTCTGCCATTTAGTTCCCCCAAGAAGGTTCAACATCTTGTTAAGCTTCTGCCCAATCATTGAACCCACTTCGAGCGTATAGAAAGTACTTGAGGTATGACTACTGTTGGCAAAGAGGTTTTTTAAATCGGCAGCGTATTGCATGGCTGCTTGCGATTCCGTAGGCGTAAGGTTTAAAATCAGTTTCAACCATTGGTCGCTAGAACCATTATAATTGCCGGCGTAAATTTTGCCATACTGAACTTGTTCATACAGAATATCTAAAGCTTTCAATTTTTGGGAATCCGTCAATTGTTGGACTGAGGGGACGCCGTAAAGCAATCCAGCGTCGGCTTTTCCAACTTGATTCAGGGCATAAGCGTATTCTTCATGAACGAGTGGATATAGGGGCAGATTTCCCTTGTTATCCTGGTAGGTAAATTGCTGTTGAACGGCGAAACTATGAGTCGCGCCGATTTCTTGAGCAGCAAACTGAACAGCGTTTTCAAGGGTGACCGCTCCTTTCACTGGTTCGGTGTAATCGAGTTTCTGGCCGACCAAAAACTCCAATCCATACCCGGACTTCAACTTCGCGCAGTCCACGCCTATAAGGTCGATGATCTGAATAATCTCTTTTGCGCCGGCCTCTGGCGGTGGAATATATCTGACCGGTTTGTTGGTGAAGTGGCCATCATAGTATGGGGTTGCGCTCAGGACCTGGTAGTGGCCCTGGCAATTAAGCTTAAGATCCGTAGAGGTGATGGCGTGAGATAGGTTTGGCAACAAACTGGTCGCGGTTAAGAAACTTATTAATGCGTATTTCATGTTAAAACTCCTGGTTAATGTGGCGGCCTAAGCCGTGGCGCAGTTTATAGCTTTGAATTTCATTTTTTGTAAAATTAATTGATTTTAAATACGAATTAATTGTATTAATATTAGAATGAAAATCGCGACGCACCAACTTGACGCATTCTTAGAAACCGCCAAAGCTCGCAGCTTTTCAAGAGCTGCCGATCGCCTGGGCGTCACGCAATCGGCTCTATCCCAACGGATTGCTAATCTCGAACGTGAACTTGAAGTCACGCTGTTTATCCGTGGCCCCGATGGTCCGCGCCTGACTGAGGCAGGTGAGTCGCTGATGCGCTATGGTCAAGTGCAAGTGGCGCTAGAACAAGAAACTCTCTCAAAATTGATGAAGACCGGTATAGAGCTATCAGGCGTAGCGCGAATTGCCGCGTACTCTTCGGTTTTAAGATCCGTGGTAATTCCGGTATTGGCTCCGTTTTTGCGGTCGCACCCGCGGATTCACTGCGAATTCCGAAGCTATGAAATGGGAGAACTGTGGGAAGCCCTCCGCCATGGCGAAGCCGATTTGGCCATTATTGATTTTCATTTAAATCGCTCCTCCGTGCAGGAGACGGTGCTGGGAAGAGAGGAATTCGTGGTTATCGAGAGCACCAAATACGAGTCTCCTGATATTTATTTGGACCAAAGCCCTGAAGACAATGCCACTCTTTCCTTTTTTCAAGCGCAAGGTTCTGTGCCAAAAAAATTTCGCCGCTCATTTATGGGTGATGTATACGGCATTCTTGACGGAGTAGAGAAAGGACTAGGTCGTGCCGTGATGTCCCGCCACTTGCTTAAAGGTAATCACAAAATCAAAATCGATTCGGGCTATAAGCGCTATTTCCGGGATGTGACTCTTCACCACTTTGAACAGCCTTAT
>JAYVXN010000060.1:0-2618 GCA_043785085.1 Bdellovibrionales bacterium
CCGAAGCGCTAGCAGGCGGCTAACGAGAGGCCGACCAACGAAGAGTCGTCGCAAAAGACCAAGAAAAAGTGTCAAGTTACTTATGACGGGGTGCTTAGGTGCAAGGCCAACATGGCATGAGTCGAGCTTAATCAAGCCCCATGACACAGAATAAGCGGTACGTTCTTGGTTTTATTCTTGCGCTAACCTATTTTTATTTCACCTCGGCCTGGGCGGGCCCGCGCGATTATTTCGACGAGATATTTGCCGCCGACGGCCAGGTTTATCCCCCAATATCAAGAAGCCTATCGATCCTGGTCGCAGATGACTCAGCAAGAAAAAGAAACCCTGGGGTCGCGGCCTGCCAGTCACGGGCAATGGTAAGGTCAATTTAAGCGACAAAGGTCGGGAAGTGACGATCATGGTCGATGAGAGCCAGTGGCGCTTTTGTCGTGACATTTTTAGTCACTAGCATTGGCCCGGCTCTTGCCTCTCTCTTATTTCAAGACGGAGGCAAAGTAAAATGAAGACGAAAACATCCATTCTAAGTGTTCGGGTTCTGGTTCTATGTCTAACAATTTGCCAGTTTCATGTGAGCCAGGCGCTCGAAGTTGAAGAAGGCATCCAGATGGGCCATACGCAAACGCCTCCCGTCCTCAAAGCGAAGCCGAGCAAAGCCAAAAGTTCTGCTGCCAAGCGACTTTTTTATACGCGCACCAAACCCACGGCTGTGACAAAATCAGTGGTGACCACCACCACAGTCACGAAGACCACGCAAAATACCCAAGTGACTGTTGCACCCATTCAGAAAAAAGCAATTGCACCAGTTCAGCAAGTTGCCACTCAGTCCAACACTACTGCGCCCGCAGCACCTCCGGTCATCAAGGAAGATCCGGGTGTCACGACGCCATTTGAGAGTTTCGATTCGACTTCAAGTCATCGTGCAGGAGATTGGCTCACGGATGATCAAAGTGTTTTGGCGCCCGTTCCAAAAGGTCGAATGATTTTGGCGACTGTGTCAGTTTCGGGAAGTTCCGTTCAATCAAGTGCCTCGACGGTTTCAACATTGGGAACCAAAATCACCGTTAAACAAAATGGCACGGGTGTCGGACCAGAATTGGCTCTGAGTTATGGCTTAACGGATCATTTCTATCTTTCAGCCTCTGGCGCTTACGATCCCAGCACCTCGAAAACTGAAACTATGGCAAACTCGATGAATCAAACCATTGCAACTGCTGCTGATGATGGCTGGCGTGAACCGCAGGTCGCACTTGGAGCCACGTTCGAAGTCGGTGAACAGACGCGCTTAATCGGAGAAGTCAATGGTCATATTCCGGTAGGTAAAGCCCATACTGAATATTCTGGCAAAGATTCTCGCTCCAATGGACTTTCCGGTGGCGGCACTGTCGGCCCCAGATTAGTCGGCATCAGCAAAGCCGGACCAATCAAATTGGTCAGTGATCTCAGTTATTCATTTGCACTCCAGCGTGACAGTGAAACGTTGATGGATACGAAAAACAGCACCGGCACAACCACCGGTGGAAACAGTTTTCAAGGACTCTTGGCTTTAGAAATTCCAAGTTGGTTGAATCTTGGAGTTGGCGGAATTTATATTAATAATGAATCATCAACCACACACACCACAGACTTTTTGGTTAACGGCACCACAGTTGATTCTTATTCACCCAATCAGGCGACGCAATTGGGTGGGGGTTTGGCTTATATGGGAATCCCAGTCGCTGATCTAAATTTATCGATTATGCCACGGGTCGCCTATTTGACTTTTCTTGATCGGAATCGCGATGGCGTTTCGATTGATCAATCGGATATTTGGCTCTTCGGTGTGCAAGCCATCATGCATTTTTAATAATATAAATTCGTACAGTTTACTTTAAAAAGCCTGTCAACTGGGAGTTGACAGGCTTTTTCATTTGCCGATACTCAGAAGCAGAGCCGTAATTTGTAAGGTTTTTGCAAGTTCGACGCTCTCTAAAATCGAAATTGAATTCAAACAATTCATGATTCCAATGTCATTTTGAACATCTACCGTCACAGCGAGGTACTTGGCATTGGACTTGCTTTTATGAAAGGTTATGAAAACACGAATTTTTATCCATTGTCTTTTTGTTTTGAGTTTCGCCTTTGCTGTGGTCAACTGCAGTAGTGGCAATAATAACGGTAATCGCCCAAGCAACGTTGGTGTGGCCAATGCGGCATTTAACCAATGCTATAATCAAGGTACTGGGACCTTTAATAACCCGCAAACCTGCGCCAATTCGAACTCCACTTGTGTCGTGCAAAACGGCGCGTGTTATTTGCGCTCTGGGCAGCAGGTGAACTGTCAAAGCTGCTCCGGAAATAACGGAGCCCATCAATGCGTTGGCAGTTACTATAATCAAGATTCCTTTACGCAGGATGTAGTGCAGTGTAACGGCAGCAACTGTGCCGGTTACACCCTGACTAATGCGAATACGGGACAGGTTGAGACCTGTAATTAAAAGGCTTGCTTGACAAAAACTTGCGTTTGAACGAACAGTAGAAAAAATCGTTTCTAACGTGAGGAGAATCGCATGCTTTATGAAATCACAGTTCAGCAGTTTTCAAAAATGCTTCACAATTTAAGCCATTGCCTTGATAAG
>JAYVXN010000061.1:0-8638 GCA_043785085.1 Bdellovibrionales bacterium
CTTCAGTACTCGTCGATTCATGATGCGCAATATGATTTGATGGCCCAGTCTCAGGCCAATGGCCTCCTGATTGCGCGCTTTCGCGTGGTGGGATCAACCCTGCAATTGATCGCCAATCAGGATTTCAATTTCGAATCCGACGTGAACCACCCGGGGCGGTTGATCAATGAATTTACGATCACCAAACAAGACGATAAGACTTTGACTGTCACGATTGCGCAGGCGTCACCTTTATTGGCGACGATTGCAACCTCGAGTAAAGCACCGCCGGTTCGAACCAATTGGGTTCGTTCAGTTCAGTTCATCAGTCAGGGCAATTACCTGAACTATGAAACCAGTATTGAAATGGCCGATGGTTCGATTGTGGAATTTATGGAAACTTTGTTTCCTCGTGACACCTTGGTTTCAGGTACCCCTAAGGTTCTTTACAACGACGAAGCCCTGGAGCCGATGGCCAAGAGATTTCATTTTCTCGATGGCGGCGACATCTGGTTGTCTCTCAGCAAAGGTCGTACAAAAACCAAAGTGGTCAATCGCTTCTCACTGGTTCATTCACAGCCGGTGGTCTGGTATGTGACTTCGAATATTCCTTCTGAATTCGTGCCTTATATTAAATCTGCCATTGAGGGCTGGAACCGCTACTCACAGGCGATGTGGAAGTCAGATATTTTGAAATTTGGCGGCTTGCTCCCTCAAGGAGTTAAAATCGGTGATCCGCGCTACAATGTGGTCAACTGGGACTCAGTTGCCGCCGCAGGAGCCGCATATGAGTCACAAGACGCAGATCCTTTAACCGGAATTCAGTCTCACTCATTGATTTATCTGCCGGCGGCCTGGATCAATATCGGAAAAACCTATTGGCAAAGCGGCGAGTCTAGCGAAGCGCAGCAAGCACTCATAGAGGCGCTTCGTGCGCAAATGAATCGCGGCACCTTTTTGGGCCGGGGCCTCGGTATTCATTGCATTCAGGATTCACTCTCGCAAATTTCTCTCGAAGCACGCATGAATCCCGATCAGTTCGCTAAAGAACTATTAAAAGGCGTCTTGTTTCATGAGGTCGGCCACGCCCTCGGCATGGCACACAACTTTAAAGGCTCATTGTCATTCAATCCAAACGACAGCAAACCAGTTTTTTCAACTTCCATCATGGACTACAACCAGTACCAAATTGAAAAAGCCGCTTTCGATTCGCTCGAGAGCAGCCAAGGCCCGCTTTTAGAATACGATCGCCAACTTCTCTCCGTACTTTACAACGACGGAAAGGACATCAAAGCAAAAGACCCAGTTCTTGCAGCTTGTGAAGACAGCGAATCAGACAGTGTCGAAGGTGGCGTTGATCCCTTATGCATTCGTTATGATGCCGGAAATGACCCGACTCAGGAATTAGTTTATACTCTGGATCTCGTGCGTAAAGAATCAGCGCATCTCTATCAAACGCAGAGCTTGGCGCACTCCCTCACCACTTTGGGTTCTGAGCTTCCGGATGCGGCGAAAATCAAAACCGCAGATGATGCCAACACTGCTTTGAGCAAATTCCGCAATTCTATTAAGGGTGTGATTGGTTTTTATTACGTCAGTGGCGCCCAAAGCATTGGTTATATGATGTCGGCGAATATTCGCTCGCTTTACAGATTTCAAGCCGATGTTTTGCCGGCTCCGTACGACGAAATGGCTATGCGCAAACGGGCCATGGATTCTTTGGCCTATGTTTTAGGTCTTGAAACTGTCGATCCTTCTGCAAAAACACAATTGAGCGCACTCGCAACCTTGATGCAGACCTGGTTAACCAAGACGGCTTATTATCAATCTTCGTCAAAAGACGAACAAAATAAGATCGTTGCTGATTTGACCAAGGGCCTGAAGGACTATGAGGATTCGTTTGACGGCGCACTAATCTCGAAGCTACGAACGCGTATTCTGGGCGCACTTGTTCGCGTCAACACAGCACCATTTTACCTCGGCCCGCTGAGCGGTTCGACTGTCGATTTCGAGAAAATGGCAATCGATATGCTTGAAGAAGCCGTTGTGAATCCCGACCTTGGATTACTTCGCCCGGTCGCTGAGCGCGTCGCTGCTGCAAAGTCTCTGCTGACATTTAAAGATACGAGCGAAGGCGCGGATGCGATTGGCCGAGTGAAAACCAGATTGAAGAGCGAAGAAGCGCGCGCAAGCGATGCCGATAGCCGTGAAAATTCGCGCACGATCCAGGCTGTATTTTCGAAATAACAAATTCATTCCGCGACTGCGGCGGTTCTTTTCTGAACTGCCGCAGATTTGGATTTCGATTGAGGCTCGGAAACAGAGGCGCTGTCACGCGGCGTCTTCTTAAACCATCGGGGACGAGCCCACTTCGGGATGTTCGCGCATGAATTCCACTAAATGATCCACATAATTTGAAAATGCTGGAAATCGCAGGCCGCTGCCTTCCAGCGCACGTCGCGTTCGCGCTGTTGCGTAAAGTGTCGGATGGACAAAATAATCCACAGTGCTGGATGGAATTTTCAAAAGCCGAAAAACTCCCGGAATATAATTCAGAGCAGATTTGGCAAAACCCAGTGACAGTGGCAAGCGTAGGACAGTTTTTTGCGTGGCATCGCCAATGGCGTTTATAACTTCATCAACCGTCATGGCCTCGGGATCGGCCAAATGAAAAACCGATCCTTGCAAATCTGTCCGCGAGCTCAGGTAGGAAATAGCCTTAACAACGAAATCCCGCGGCACCAGATTGAGCACAGACTTTGAGGGGTCGCCTATCATCGGCATCACGGCAACACGCGGTTGCCGCAACAACCACTGAATCACATAGTAGGGCCCATCATATTTTTGCGTGGCTCCAGTCGTACTATCACCGACCACGATGGATGGCCGATAGATTTTCGCGTTTAATCCGCGCCGCATTTCCTTTTGCACTTCGACTTCGGCCAGATATTTTGATTCTTCATAGAAATTATTAAAGCTTTGGCCCTTTTCCAGATCCTCTTCGGTAAAAACTCCGACATAGCGGCCACTCACGTAGCACGTACTGACGTACTGTAAGCATTCAAAATTTGGACACTGGCGCGCAAACGCTAAAACATTTTTTGTGCCCTCGACATTGACTTGCATGGCGAGATCCCGCTTCACACTGAGGTCGTAGACTGCAGCAAGGTGAAAAATCTGAGTCACGGAGCGTTTGTCAAAATCGCTCAGGCCTAAGTCTGGCAGTGTGATATCGCCATACACGAGCTGAATTCGGCCACTGAGTGACGGTTGCGTTTTTTCAATTTCACGAACGCGAAACTGCGCAAATGTGGCAAACTGTTTTTGCACCAAGCACACGGCACGCGAATCAGAGGAGCGGCCCAGAACCAACGGCAAGAGCTCGCTCGCGATAAAACCAGGAAAGCCTGTGAAAAAAAACGTCGCTGGTGTCATGCTTTTAATCCTCCTATGGCGAATTGTCAGATACAGCCTAGCCTCGAGACTTTATAGGCTCAATGCGCACCGGGATAAACTCGGCTACGGTCGCGTCATTAGTCCTTCGCGCGCGAAGGACTAGCCTCTGCGCCAGGAATGAAAGCGTGACAAGATGCGAAGTCCCCACAGCGGTGCGGTTTTCTGCTTCCAAATTCCTGCCACAGCTTTGTTAGCCTCAGCAAATGTTGGATAGATATGTATGGTGCTCAGGATTTTGTTCAAACCAAAACCATGCTTCATCGCCGCAACATACTCGACGATAATATCACCGGCATGATCAGCCACGATTGTGACTCCAAGAATTTCATCACTTCCTGGGCGGGTTAAAACTTTGATAAAGCCAGAATCGGCGCCCTCAGTGATCGCCCGGTCAAGATCATCAATGCCGTAGCGACTAACCACATATTCGCTACCTTTTTCTTTTGCCTCGATTTCATTCAAACCCACATGTGCCACTTCAGGATCTGTAAACGTACACCAAGGAATAACGCGGTAGTCAGCGACAAATTTCCGAAAGGGGCTAAATAGTGCGTTGACACTCGCGTACCAGGCTTGGTGTGAGGCCGTATGGGTGAACTGATACGGTCCCGCCACATCCCCGCAGGCAAAAATATTGGGATACTTGGTTTGCAAAAACCCATTGACCAAAATCGTGCCAGAAGGCGACAGTTCAATTCCTAGTTCTTCGAGGCCAAAGCCACTGATATTGGCTTTTCGTCCCAAGGCCAATAAGACCTCATCAAAGTCACAACGCACCTCACCCGCTGCGGACTCACATATGACAAATCGACCTTGTGAATCTTTGCCAAATAAATTCGCTTTATGTGAAGTGAGAACCCGAATTCCCTCTCGCGAAAAGGTGTCTTCAATGAGCCGCGAGACTTCAAGATCTTCGCGAATCAGCAGTCGCGGCGACATTTCAATCAGAATGACCTCTGAGCCGAGACGCCGAAAAGCCTGCGCCATCTCACAACCAATCGGGCCCCCTCCTAAGATCGCCAGCCGCTTTGGTAAGCGGCGCAAACTCCAAACCGAGTCACTGGTGAAATAGTCAGAGAGTCCAGGAATGGTGGGCACCAATGGTTTGGCACC
Source organism: Bdellovibrionales bacterium (assembly GCA_043785085.1). GTDB lineage: Bacteria > Bdellovibrionota > Bdellovibrionia > Bdellovibrionales > JAMPXM01 > JAYVXN01. The sequence continues at coordinate 4,549 of JAYVXN010000061.1, forward strand.
GGTCGCCACAACGATATTCTTGGTCGTGAGCACGCGATCGCCGACTGCGACTTCGTAGGGTGAGAGGATTTTCGCCGTCCCACTCACGCACTCAACTCCGAGCTGCGTGTAGCGCTGGACCGAATCATGTGGCTCGATTTTTTTAATGATCCTTTGCACCCGCTCCATCACTTTGGCGAAATCGACCTGGACTGCGGACGCATTAATTCCGAACTCACTAGCGTGGCGAATTTGTTCGGCTACTTTTGCCGAGCGCAATAGTGCCTTGCTTGGCACGCAGCCCGTATTCAGACAGTCGCCGCCCATTAGGTGTTTTTCAATCAGGGCAACTTTGGCTTTCACGGCGGCGGCAATATAGGCCGTCACCAATCCTCCTGAGCCCGCACCGATGACGACGAGATTATAGTCAAACTTGCTTGGCTTCTTGAAGCCCTTGAAAACCTTTCGAACGCGCCAGCTCCGCATAAGAAAATGCGTCACTAAGGGCAAAAGTCCAATGAGTATAAAAGAGATGAACAGGTGTGGTGAAAGAATTTCTTGCAGTGAATTGATTTGGCTGAGCTGGGTCCCGGCATTGACGTAAGCGGCCGTCGCAGGAAGCATGCCGATTTGACTCACGAAAAAAAATGTCACTGTGCGAATCGGTGTGAGCCCCATGGCCAGATTGATCAGAAAAAAGGGGACCACTGGAAGTAAACGCAAGGTCAAAAGATAGAGCCCTCCTTCGCGCTGAATCCCTTCGTCGATCTTTTTCAGACGAGTCGAGAACCTTCTTTGCACAAAATCGCGAAATAAAAATCGCGACGCCAAAAAAGCACAAGTCGCACCGACCGTGCTCGTAATCGAGACGATCACTAGCCCCGACCAAAATCCAAAAATAAATCCCGCCAAAAGTGTTAATACTGTTGCGCCTGGAATCGCCGCCGCCGCCATTGAGATATAGAGAAGCGAAAATCCCGCAACAAATTCAACTGGGTTTTCTCGATAGATCCCTTCCAATTGGGCCTGGCGCATTTTTATTTCTGCTAAATTAAAGTAGCGCCCGAGGTGAAAATAATTAAACACCCCAATCAAGCAGATAAAACCAAGAATTAAGAGACCTTTTGGAACTGCTTTTTTCATATCCTCCATTCACGCCGTTTACCGCCCGGTGTTCAAACTAAAAAACCGGGACTAGCCGAAAGGCCTGCCAAAATATGTGGGGGACTCTTGTGGAAGCTCGATGCTTCGTCATCAAAAATGATTTACCATTAAGACACATCCAACCAAAAGGGAGCCTCTCTGTGAAGACTGAGAAAATCGGCGCATCCATGGCATGCTTTTTTCTGAAACATTCAGCCCGTTTCACGGCGTTGACTCTCGCTTTAATGTTGGGTCAAAGCGCTTTTGCGGACAGCGACCCAATGACGACTGATCCGCTCAAAGTCGGATACCATCGCTTTGTATTACATAAGCTGTTTCCATTTGGCGAAGAAGATGAGGCTTACACGGCGCAGGCGCATGGGAATTTAAGCAAAGCCGATTTGGAAAAACTCCTGCAAGGTTCAAGTGACGACTATTTTCAGGACATGGATTATGGCATTACCCAGCCACAGAATCAGGACAAACTGGCGAGTGTCATCGCTTCAGTTATTCCTAAAATTCCAAAAGACAAAGCCGCTAGTCGCGTTGTTCGAGGACGAAACAACTGGCTGGTGTGGACAGCCGGTAACGATCGGTTTTGGAACTATATGACTCGCGCCACTTTTGGCGGTTTGGATTTTCTAAAAACCATTTCTAATGCTGATCAAGTTCCGACCAAGCGCTCAGGGCGCTGGCTGGATCTTGGCTTGGTCAATGAGCCTTGTTTTGAGCAGCCAACTTCTTCCGATGATGAGCATTGGGGACTTTGGCTGGATAAGCGATCTGGCGATTGTCCAAAAGATCCGTTTGCCGACGAGACTAGGTATCCTGGTATCAAAGTCGGTGCACGCGGGCAAACTCTCATGTACAAAGGACAACCGCGCACTCTCAAGGTTGGTTCATTTTACGGAGAGCCGACCGGAATCATTGGTCTCAGACTTTTCACCAATCCTGACTTCGATCAAAAGGCCGCCGACAACTGGAATCCAGAGCGCTTTTATGGCGACCCGGAATACTACAATAATCCTAATTTAGTTCGCCCCTATCGTGTGGGTATGGCCTGTGCTTTTTGTCACGTCGGCCCGAATCCAACGCGACCTCCAGAGGACTTTGCCAAGCCGAAATGGGAAAACCTCAGTTCAAACCCTGGAGCCCAGTATTTCTGGGTTGATCGGATTTTTTCTTGGGATTGGAAGAAGCCAGACAATTTCATTAATCAGCTTTTGCGAACCTCACGGCCCGGTACTCTCGATACCTCTTTGATTTCAAGCGATATGATCAACAACCCACGAACGATGAACGCGATCTATGATCTCCCGGCCCGACTCGAATTGGCTGCGAAAATGAATCACCGCGAGAAGCTGACTGGCAATGAATCCCTCAATGCGCAATTCAGCACACTCGATCCAAGTGTGGTCCCCGCCGATGCCACTTTGTTGCGCGGACTTTATAATGCCAACAATAATACCGTTCTTTCACCCCGCGTTCTCAAAGATGGTTCGGACTCGGTCGGCGCTTTGGGTGCGCTCAATCGGGTTTACGTAAATATCGGTCTCTTTAGCGAAGAGTGGATTCAAAATTTCATCCCGCTCGTCGGCGGTAAATTTATCACACCTTTTCGCATCGATGTGGCACGGCAGAAGTCTCTTTACTGGCAGGCGACTGAAAGTCAAACTCCCGACCTCGCCTTGTTTTTCGTCGCCGCCTCACGGCCCGATAAGCTTGCCAACGCTCCAGAGGGTGCAACTTTCTTGAAAGATCTCGCCAGCCCGGATCTCACTCTCGGAAAAACCATGTTTGCGCAAAACTGTGCACAATGCCACTCGAGCAAACTTCCACAGGCCGCCTATCGGTTCTTTGCCAAAACTGCGGGCGACCCTAGCTGCATGGGTAAAAATTATTTGAAGTGCTGGGATGCCTACTGGAAGTACGCGCAGACGCCCGAATTTAAAGACAGCATGCTCAAGCTCGTCATGCAGCCTGATTTTTTAAAGCATAACTTTCTCTCAAATGATGTGCGCGTTCCGGTGAATATTTTGGACGTGCAGCTGTGCAGTCCAGTGGCTACCAACGCCATCAAAGACAATATTTGGGACAACTTCTCCTCGACGTCTTATAAAGAATTGCCATCGGTCGGACAATTCACGGTCAATTATCCGCTATCGTCTGACAACACTTTGACCTCTGAAAGTGTCACTGTCCCCGATGGTGGCCGCGGCTTTCTGCGCCCAGCTTCTTTGATCAGCCTGTGGTCAACGGCGCCCTTCTTGATCAATAATTCCGTCGGAATTTTTGAGCCGCACGGCACGGTTCAAGGCCGTATGCTCTCATTTAATGATTCAATTAATAAAATGCTCAATCCAGATTTACGCGGCGATAACACGGCCCCTGGACACGCGCCGAATCCAGGACGTAAAACCGTCAAGTACACCACTAGCTTTGGCGATCAGCTGACCGGCATTATGGATGTCACCACCGCCGATAGCTTCTTGAAAATTCCGCGCGGGTATTTGCCGGATGCGATCTTTAACGATATCCAAGACATTCTCTCGTCCTCACCTTCAGCCGCAAAAGAGATGTGGATTAAAGGGACAATGTACGCGCAGATTCCGGCGCGCGATCAAAAAAAGCCAACTGTGGCCAAGGAAGAGGCGCCAAAAAAGAATTGGTTTCAGCGCCTATTTAGCTCCAATAAAACCGTAAAGACCGAAGCAAAGCGCAATCCGGCTGATGATGGTAGCCAGGGAATGACAGCCAATCCTGCCGATGCGGACGTCGGTGAATTCTTAAGATTGGGTCCGATTCCGTCTGGTGTTCCAATGAATTTGATCACCAATATTGATATGGATGCAAACCTAATTGACCTCGGAGAGGCGATCAAAGATTTGGTGAAAACTGTCATCGAGATTCGCAGTGGCCACCTTGTTGGCAAAGCGGCCTCTGATTTGTTCATGGCAAAAGCGGCTCC
>JAYVXN010000062.1:0-2588 GCA_043785085.1 Bdellovibrionales bacterium
TTTAGGCGTTATCACCTGAGGTAGGAGCCGTGTGCATTAGTAGTGCTCGCACGGATCTGTGGAGGGGGCGGCTCGCAAGAGCCGGTCCTACTCCGACTGTGGTTGATTCGCACGAAGCGAACCGATGTTTTTATAATCTGATGCAAAAATATCGGAATTTAGAATTACGATTGTCTAGGTTTGGTTTCTGAGAAATCCTTATAGGGGTGACAAAAAGATAATCATTGAATGCACGGACATCTCTTTGGTCGAGTCTAGTCCTTTGCGCGAAGGACTAGTAGCTCAAAGAGAACAAGCGCACTACAATAAATCCGAAACGCCCATGGTAAAAAAGGAAATGACAAGATGTCACGACTGGATAAAGGGATTCTTCTCACACTTTTCACTCTTCTCGGAATCGGACTCGTTCAGGTCTATAGTTCCAGTTTTATTTTCGCCACAGAACTACATAGTGACGGAATGTTTTTCTTCAAAAAGCAGCTCGTGTTCACGGGACTCTCAATCATATTGCTTCTTCTGACGGCCCTCGCTCCATGGAGATTGGTCGAGCGCTGGGGTTTTATGATTTGGGTGGTCGGCGCGCTCGGAGTGATGGCGACCTATATTCCGCATGTTGGCACCAAACGCGGTGGTGCGATTCGTTGGATTGATTTGCCCGGTGGCTTGACCTTTGAACCAAGCGAACTTCTGAAAATTTCAATCTCACTCTTATTTGCAACCTATGTTTCTCGCGATCAGGAGAGTCTTGGTCAAATGAAATGGCCGGTTCGCATCTTGAGTTTTGCTGTCCCCATGTTTTTGATGCTGAGGCAGCCAGACTTTGGCAGTTTCGCCATTTGCCTCATGGTTCTCGTCGGTTTATTATTCGCCTTCGGACTTCGTTGGCGCTACATCGTCAGTGCGGCGGCCGTGATCTTGCCGGCATTTTATTTTCTCGTGATGAATGTGCCTTATCGCCGGGCGCGGATTCTGGCATTTCTCGATCCATGGGCGGATCCGGCGCAAAAGGGCTTTCAAGTGATTCAAAGCATGTTGAGTTTCCATCGCGGTGGTCTCACCGGCGTGGGTTTAGGACAGGGCCAGGGAAAATTATTTTTTCTTCCGGAAGCGCACACGGATTTCACGTTGGCTGTTTTGGGAGAAGAAATTGGCTTTATCGGATTTATGATTGTGCTTTCGATGTATGGATATTTGGTTTTTCGCGGTTTGCAATTAGCCGCACGCGCTGAAACCCCATTTGTGAAATCCTTGAGTTTGGGTTTGAGTCTGACTTTTGGACTCTCGGTGTTTATTAACGTCGGAGTGGTCTTAGGACTTTTACCGACAAAGGGGCTGACACTGCCATTTCTGAGTTATGGCGGCAGCTCTCTTTTAATGAATTGCTTAATGTTTGGTCTCTTACTGAATGCTGAGCGCCATGAACGAGTGGCGATGCCAACCGGGAAAAAAGCGGCCCGACTTTTTCGAGGTCGCTAATGGCCAAACGAAACGTCATCATTGCCGGCGGCGGAACGGGCGGACACATTTATCCGGGCGTCGCGATTGGCCGCGCCCTCGAACGAATGCATCCCGAAATTCAAGTGCACTTTGTGGGCGCGCGCGGTGGCCTGGAAGAAAAAATCGTGCCGCGCGAGAATTTTCCGCTTCACCTAATGGCTATCGGCAAGCTGCATAAAAGTGCGGCCCTTATTACCCGTTTGAAGACTCTCGTGCAATTGCCGCTTTCGTTTGTCACGAGCGCGCGGATTTTGCGAGAACTGCGTCCGGTCGCAGTTTTGGGAGTCGGCGGCTTTGCCTCAGGTCCACTGCTTTTTATGGCGGCTTTGATGGGTTATCGCAGTCTGATTTGGGAGCCCAATGCCTATCCGGGCATGGCCAACCGTTGGCTAGCGCGCTTGGTGAGTGAGTGCCTTTTGGTGTTTAAGGACGCCGGACGCTATTTGCATGCGAAAAAAATCACCCAATCTGGCCTTCCGGTGCGGGCGAATATGCGTCCGCAGCAACGGCCGCCAGGCCCTTTACGCGTTTTAGTCTTTGGTGGAAGCCAGGGTGCGCGATTTATCAACAAAATCGTTTCAGAAGCTGTCGCCCAAGGCGGTGATTGGCTCGAGGGCATTGAATTGGTGCATCAAACCGGTGCCGCTGATTTCAAGCAAATGCAGGAGCTTTACAAAAAGGCGCCTCCGCAGGTGCAAGTTTTTGAATACCTGCATGATATGGACAGTCGCATGGCGTGGGCTGATTTGGTAATTTGCCGCTCGGGAGCCAGTACCGTTGCTGAAATCTGCGCGTGCCAGAAGGCCGCAATCTTCATCCCGTTGCCGACCGCTGCCGACAATCATCAGCTGAAAAATGCCGAGGTCCTTGTTCGGGAAAACGCCGCAGTCATGGCTGTGCAAAGTGACCTCACCAGCGATAAATTAAGTGACCTGGTCAAAAAATTTCGCGATAATCGCGACCTCATTACAGAGCTCGAAAGCCGCGTTGAAAAGTTTCAGTTTCCCAACGCCGCTGAGAAAATTGTCGAGCGTATTATGGATTTTTCGGGGTGATTGAAATGAAGCTTGGCCAATCGAAAGTTCATTTTA
>JAYVXN010000063.1:0-2578 GCA_043785085.1 Bdellovibrionales bacterium
GGTCGCGTCCCGCGGCTGGTGGGAATTTAGATTGTAAGAAAATGGGAACTCTCCAAAATGGGTGGTACTTAAGTCAACCATTTATAAAGACAGGAGAAGTTCCCAATGTCAGTAAAGCCAGAAGACCTCAAAAGGTGCAAGCAAGAATCAGCAAAAACTGTTCAGTTTAATTTCGAGGAGATCGATGTCACGGGTATGAGCCTGTTGAGTTTGATTCAGCTTGGTGGCGCCATGCTGCTCAAACACGCGATTGCGGGTGAAATCAGCGATCATCTTGGTAGGTCCTACTACGAGCACGGAGAAGAGTTTAAAGGCCATCGTAATGGCTACCAGGCAACGACGGTGGATACGCCTAACGGCCCGATCATTTATGATCGGCCGAAGGCCGCAAATATGAAAGGTTTCAAATCAAAGTTTCACGTTGCCAACATGCGCAGACCGGAGGAGTTTGCAAAATCCATCACCGACATGTATGTCAATGGAGTCTCCACACGTAAAGTGAAGGATTCGCTGCGAGCTGTCAGCGGCGAGAAGGTCCGACTTTCAAAGTCCACAGTTTCGCGGGTGAGTAAAAAACTGAGAGATGAATTCAAGATATGGAAAAAAAGATCGCTAGCAGATCTGAAAATTGCATATTTATTTCTGGATGCTATTCACGTTGGCATGCGGATGGGTGCAAAAAAGAAAGACGCCGTCTTTGTTGCCTACGGAATCATGGAAGACGGAAGTCTTGAGTTACTCGCGATCGACATGGGTAACGCTGAAGCCAATCGCACTTGGGGAAAGTTCGTATCGAACCTAAAATCGCGAGGCCTCAGAGACCCACTCCTTGTTTGCTCTGACGGCAACCCTAGCGTGATAAACTCCATCGAATCCAACTTTCCAACCAGCTATCGCCAGCGCTGTCTAAAACACCGCATGGACAATATTCTCGATACTGTACCGCAAGACGAACAAAAACCAGTTCAAAATCGGCTGCACCAAATATTCTATGGGTCAACAAGCCTTGAGCAAGCAAAAAGTTTCATCAAACAATTTCAGAAAGATTTTGGGAAACGCTATCCAACCACAGTAGAGCGATTGAAAGAAGATCTCGATCAGTGCCTAGCATTTTTTCTTTTTCCGCCACTTCACTGGAAGAGAATTCGTACGTCGAACAAGCTCGAAAGGCTCAATCGAGAGCTGCGACGCAGGCTGGACGTGATTGGAAGGCATCCAGATGAAAATGGTTGCTTGTCATTGATCTATGCAGTTGCGAAAAAGTATGCCTCTCAACAAAGAGGATTTAGCGTCGACGACATCACTCAAAGACTGTGGCTAAAGCTCAGAGAAAGTAAAATTGCCATGCTTGAACAGCTGCTACTTGACGAGACCGCGTAAATCGAATTATTAACCCTTCACCCACGAAGCGAGTTCTCGCTTTTTGAATCCCCACCAAAACTGGGACGCGACCCAGTGTCTCGCTTACATTGAACTATCTAGTCCGACTTTCTGAAAGTAGTTGATGGCAGGTCATGCGAACGTCTGGCCTAAAAATATTCGCACTCACCGAAGCTTGCCTTCGCATGATAAAGCTCCAAAATAAAGACCACCTAGAGCTCACATTGCCACTTTCAATTTGCCGACTTCGAAGTTCGCTGATTTCAGAGTCGCTCAGGGCCATTACTCCCTTAAACAATTCCGGCATTGCGGTTGTGAAAAAATCCGCATAGCTAGAAACTAGCTTGTTTTGGTCGCTGGGTGATAGTTGAGTGCGCCCGATTTCATATAGCAGGGAGAACGCCGCGGTATGTAAATTATCCGACATTTGTTTTGTGAGTGAAGATCGTATCTTTAACTCAATCCTTGATAAGCTCATCAGATTTAATAGTCGAAGCTCTGCTTGATGTAGGCCTGGAGGTAAATCGAATTGTTGGGAGGCATGAATCTCTCTAAGTTTCGGAAACCAGATTCTCAATTGCCCATAGTTATATAGAATTCCTTGATAATATGGGTTAACGGTGAACTCATTTGGCCCGGTGAGTTCGGCCTTTGCCATAGAATCTATAACGGTCACAAAGTTTTCATCACTTAACGAAGCGTCGTTACGTAAAAGAGTCCACTCTATTAATTCAGTCAATCGACGACCTGTTAAAATTGTTGTTCCATCCAAAATCGGGCGAATCAACATGATAGTGGAGTCTCGAATCACTGGATAGCTGGGGTTTGAGAGAACGGATGTTCGATTTTGCGGTGGGCTTAAACTCATTGTTGGACTAGGTTCGGGACCAGTTAAAAACCAGCGTAAGACCAGCAAATCCGGAAGTGTAAAGGTAGTATCAGGTTCATCACTCATTGAAGGAATTGATATGACCGTTGTAACAACTAGCAGTAATTTGGCTATCAATTTTACTGTTGGCATTTGCAAATACCGCCTAGCATGGTTTGAGGGCATACAATACATACGTTCGAATAAATTGTGAACAAAATCTGTGCCGTCTAATCGTATCCACTTCACCTGACCCTGTTGCGGAGGCTTCAATATTTATGGCAAGTTGATCTCGCCAGCAATTACGTTGGCAATTTCGCCTGACTCTGA
>JAYVXN010000064.1:0-2574 GCA_043785085.1 Bdellovibrionales bacterium
TTGCGATAATCATTGGGAGAAATGAAGTTTTACAATCGTGGGGGTTTGAAAATCATTTGAAATATCAACGTAGTTTCAAAAACTAGCACTGTAAAAAAAACTTGTGCTTGTCAATAGCATCGACACTAAAAACTCACTAACGCGACTAAGCGCAATCGGCCGATTGAATTATCCGCATCACGTCATAATTACATTTCGAAAAACGATCAAGCTTTGGTCGGTCCGCCGTCATAGCCGAAAACTCGCAACATATCTTCGAGCAGGCCCTTGAGGGTTTGGCCACTTTTGCGGGCCTCTGGAGCCGCGACACAACACTGCAGGTATTTGAGCATCGGTAGGAAATCGATTTTTCGTTGGTGCTCCTCGAGCCAGAGATGAAAATAGTCAATCGCATCGATCCAGTCCGGAAGCGAAAAGGGCGACTCATTGCTATAATCCAGAATCAGCTGCGAAATGCGGGCACCATTGGGGTAAGATTTTGCATATTGAAAAATCAACCTCGTCATCGTGACAAATTTCTCAGGCGTGCGACTGGCCATAATAATTTCACGCAAACTCGGTGGATCAATCGGCAACGGCTTTAGGCTCATCCTGGCCGATTCGATAACCTTCAGCCACTCCTGCACCGGGTGCTGAGTTTCACGGCTCTTGATCTTCGCTAAAGCTTGACTATCTATGCTCATGTCTCAGCCGGCTCGTAATCCAAGTTTGGCGCGAGCCATTTCTCGACTTCACGGAGCGACATATTTTTTCTCAACGCATAATCAACGATCTGGTCGCGCCCGATATTTCCGACGTGAAAATATTTTGCTTCAGGATGAGAAAAATAAAATCCTGAAACTGAGCTTGGCGGATTCATCGCAAAATTCTCAGTCAAACTGGTGCCGGTGCGGGCCTCGGCATCCAGTAGCTTCCAGAGCAAAGCTTTTTCTGTGTGGTCCGGACAAGCCGGATAACCTGGAGCCGGGCGAACACCGCGGTATTTTTCTTCAATCAAATCTTGATTCGAAAGTTTCTCTGAAAGACCGAAGCCCCACTGCTCGCGGATTTTTTTATGAATTAACTCTGCGGTGGCTTCCGCAAAGCGGTCGCCGATGGCCTTCACCATAATGGCTGAGTAGTCGTCATTCTTATCAACAAAGGTTTTCGCATAATCTTCGACCTCGCGACCCGCTGTCACGACAAAGCCGCCCAGATAATCACAGCGCCCCGATTCTTTCGAAGCAATATAATCCGCCAGGCAGCTGTAGCCACCCTCATGATTGACCTTTTCTTTTTGCTGCCGCAGAAAATGCAGGGTTTGCACAAGCTCTTTTCGATCCGGGTTGGCAAACAACTGCACATCGTCACCCACGCTGTGAGCGGGCCAAAACCCAACCACTGCTCGAGCGCGAAAACGTTGATTGACGATAATGTCTTTGAGCATTTTTTGCGCGTCGTTAAAAAGATCCGTGGCTTGCTTACCCCATTTCTCACTCGTGAGAATTTTCGGATAAATACCCTTTAACTCCCAAGTCCAAAAAAACGGCGACCAATCGATATAGGGTGCTATGTCTCCTAGAGGAATATGATCAAACTCTTGAATACCCAGTTTTTCTGGAACGGCAATCTCGATTTTATGCCAATCCGTTTGCAAGCCCAATCTTCTGGCTTCTTCAAGCGGCACGAGTTTGGCGCGATTAACCAGCGAATCCTGATAACGCTTTCGCGATTTTTCGTTGTCCAGCTTCAGTTCTTGCACATAAGCATCTCGGGTTTTGGGATTCAATAATTTATTGCACACGCCGACCACTAACGATGCATCACCTACGCGGGCAACCGCGCCCTCATAGTGAGGCGCGATTTTCACAGCCGTGTGCACCCGACTGGTCGTGGCGCCGCCAATGAGCAGGGGAACTTTAAAGCCCTGACGTTGCATTTCTTTGGCGTTAGAAATCATTTCATCCAGTGAGGGAGTGATCAGGCCACTCATGCCGATAATATCGGCTTGATGCTCCTTGGCTGTGGCTAAAATCGCTTCGCACGAGACCATCACTCCCAGATCGATCACTTCATAGCCATTGCAAGCGAGAACCACGCCGACGATATTTTTACCAATATCGTGCACATCACCTTTGACCGTGGCTATGACAAACACGCCCTGCTTGCGTGCGTTTTTGTTTTTTGCTTTTTCAGCCTCCATAAAAGGATTGAGATAAGCCACGGCCTTTTTCATCACTCGGGCACTTTTCACCACTTGTGGTAAAAACATCTTACCTTGGCCAAAGAGCTCACCGACTATTTTCATGCCGTCCATGAGTGGACCTTCAATGACATCCAGTGGAGCGCCGTATTTCAGGCGAGCTTCTTCAGTGTCTTCATCAATAAACGTGACGATTCCTTTGACGAGGGAGTGCGCCAAGCGGGCTTCCAATGGTTCTTTGCGCCAGGCATCGTCGACCTTGTCAGTCTTTTTCTGATCTTTTCCTTTAATTTGCTCAGCATGCTCAATGAGGCGCTCGGTAGCATCGGCACGACGGTTGAGAAGAACATCTTCGACTTTTTCTAGAAGTCCTTTTTCAACATCTTCGTATA
>JAYVXN010000065.1:0-2572 GCA_043785085.1 Bdellovibrionales bacterium
CCCATGACTGCGTCTTTAAGTACCTTGTTCAAAAGTGATTGATAGGGCGTGCCGGCCTCCGCCGCCATCTGCCGTAACTCAGTCAGAAGATCTTCATCGACGTTCACCGTGATCTTGATCTTCTTGGCCTTCGCCATCACTTTGCGCATGGCCTTCGTGCCCTTTGTATCAATCTTCAAATCACTCAATTTTGGCTGCTTCATAATACAAACTCCGCATTTTGCGCCATTCGGCGCATCCAATAATTCGGACCTTCCGAGCTCTCCGCGTGAACCAAACCGTTAAGATTTTTCCTGCCGCATTTTTTCCAATCCAAAAATAGCGTTTTTCATGGTCGGAATGCGCACGATCAACCAATTGCACGCCCTGGGGATCTTGAAAGGCTTCCACCGCTTCAGAGAACGTATGTCCATGCTTCTTGATGTTTGCTTGCTCTTTGGCGAGATCCCATTCAAATTCCACGACACATATTACCATATTAGTATGGAAATAGCCATACTGTGCTTAAAATGGCTTTAAATAGTTCGGACTAGTGACACAAGATATGACCGAAATTACCTAAACCCGATTATAGTCATCCTGATAGCGCACAATATCGTCTTCACCGAAGTAAGTTCCCGTTTGGACTTCGATGAATTCCAGAGGTGAGCTCCCCGTATTGTGGATGCGATGCTTAGCTCCTTGTGGGATAAACACCGAAGCCCCCGGCTTCACAGGGATCGTCTGGCTATCTAGGATCACCTCACCTTGACCTTTGACGATGATCCAATGCTCAGAGCGCTTGGCATGAGACTGATAGGAAATCTGGGCCCCCGCTTCGACGCGAATTATTTTGGCTTTAAAGGTGTCATCATCGCGGATAATTTCAAACAAGCCCCAGGGCCGAAGTTCAAAGCGATGCTCCGTCGCTGCAGGATTTTTAAGTTTTTTCAGCTCCTCCACAGCCAAACGCACATTTTGACTTTGCCCACGGCGAGTAATCAGGAGAGCATCCGGTGTATCAACCACGATCAGATCATCAACCGCAACTGTGGCAATCACCTTCGGATGCGAGGAAAAAGTGAAATTATTCGTGCCCAGCACCGCGACGGGCACCGCTTTATTGCTGGTGTTTAAGCCACTCATTTCAGTCAAATTCGCGACATCATCCCAAGAGCCTAGATCGCTCCAACCGATGTCAGCCGGAATACAGACCTGTGAGCGCACTTTTTCCATGATCGCATAATCAATACTGACCGACGGAACTTTCGCATACACTTCGCGCAAATTACTCTGATCGGGCTTCAGCTCAGATATCACGCGCCAGATTTCAGGAGCGTGCTCTTTGAAACTAGAGATCATGAGAGACGCTTTGAAAACAAAGATCCCGGCATTCCAGGAAAAATGTCCGTCCTGCAAAAAGCGCTGAGCCGTTTCTTCATCGGGCTTTTCTCGAAAGCTTTTCACGGCAAAGGCTTTTCTTGGGCCATCAGTTTTGAAAGCTTCTGGCAAAGTTTCGATATAGCCAAAACCTGTGGCCGGATAATTCGGTTTTATCCCAAGAGTCGCAATTTGCCCAGCTTCGGCACAGCTGACGGCAAGAGCGATCGCTTGCAAAAATTCAGTTTCTTTTAAGACAAGATGATCCGCTGGAAAAATGCCGACGATTTCATTTTCGCGCGAACTCATTTCAAGAATCCGGCACAAGAGCGCAATTGCCGGTGCGGTGTTTCGCCCGGTCGGCTCATAGACAATTTGCTGTAGCGGAATTTTCTCCGTTCGAAACACCCGGCCCGTGAGAATGTCGAGCTCATTCGTGGTTAAGGTCCACGGCGAACCTAAAGGCTTCAGACGTTTAATGGTTTTTTCAAGCAACGACTCATGGACGAGATCGCAAAACTGCTTCGGAAATGACAGGCGTGAAAGTGGCCAAAGGCGTGTGCCGCTACCACCGGAAAGTACCACAGGAATCAAGTGCGGCCTCCATTTTGCGTGCGCCCACCGTCTAACTTTGTCGGTAAGGCTTCCGAGTCTCCAAGGAGATACGGGTAGGTCGACGATTCTCGTGCAAAAAGCTGCTGAAATATAAGTGCCATTTGCACTCAACTATCGCGGCAGCCCGCGGGGCAGTCAAGCATTGCGTGTTTGGCGTACCTGAGAGTTAAATGAGGCCTTTGACGCAGCTGTCTTTAAAGCGGGATCGTGTAGACGAGCACGAGGGCTTGGTCCCGCCGAAGGTAATTGACGGAGACCTCTTTAGTGATCTCAATCTTCACCCGCTGCGCAGCCAGAGCCGTATAGGTCGGAAGGAAGACATACGCAATCGCCTCATTCGCATACGGATATTGCCTGACCACATGTTCACCGCGTTTCAGAGATTCGCTAATTTCGGTGTGACTGTAATAGTAGGCCTGCAGTGCCGTCGGGCAACCCTCGCCCTGACCGTTCTGATAGTTTTGCAAACAAATTGCGGTGACCATTGCTTCAACGAACATCACCTTTAGTATAACCGGCCCTGTCTGTTCCGTAGTCAAAATTCCCTGACTTTGCGCTGGTCGCCTCAGTCTGAGCCGGAAGAAGGGCGAAATTGAAA
>JAYVXN010000066.1:0-2564 GCA_043785085.1 Bdellovibrionales bacterium
GTACGTTGAGTCCAGATTTTCTGAGCAAGTCGTCAGATTCGGGCTTTTGGAGCAAGCGTCAGCGGTTCCGACCGAAAGTTTATGCAACATTGGGGTTAAGCTGAGGCAAGGAATGAAATTCAAGACATAAAAAAACCGACCTTCGGCCAGCAGGTCGGCCAAACGACAACAAAGAAAGTGCAATAACTTCGTTGTCGTTTAATCAAGTCGGCTAAATTATCACCGTCACATTTGAGTTACGGTGACACCGCCACGCCTGATATTCAGCAACATAGATGCCAAGAATCATGGTGCAAAACAGTCCTTAGAAAGCTAGACGGCTCCGCAGCATCATTCCGGCAAGTTGAATATTGTCATAGTTTACGCCGGTGTTATCTTCAGAGCCTGAGATATTGACGACACGATACAAAGCATCGGCTGCGAAGTTTTCGGTAAAAAAGAAACTTGCACCCGCTTGCCAGCCCACTTTGCCTTTAAAGCTTCCAGCCAAGTTCTTCACAGTAGGGAAATTATAATTGGGACCTCCATAAACAGTTAAAGACGGAAGCACTGCGTAATCAACTTGCGCGTAGGTATTCCAAAAAGTCATTTCTGGCTTTACCTCAAACGGGGCGCGGGTAAATGTCTGCCCAGCCAAGGTACCTTTTTGCGAACTCCATTTTCGCGCAAATTCGTAGTCGCCGCCGAAATTGAGGCCGGCGCCTACGGGCAAGCGAATCAGTTCATATTCAGCACCGATTCCAAAGGCTGTTTCAGATTTTGTTGTCCCACTAAAATTGCCAGCTTTTGCAGTGGCATCAGTCGCCATATCGTCGGCATTATTGTAATATCCATAGACGCTCAAGCCTCGCAAGGCCGTTCGAAGATCGTTAAATGATCGGCTCTTTGCCGTCGCATTGGAAGAAGCCGAGAGTTTTCCGGTTCCAGATTGAGAGCTCGCTGTCGAACTTGCTGTCGAACTTGCTGTCGAACTTGCTGTGGTGCTTGCTGACTTTTTGCTTTTCTTCCTTTGCGCCGCCTCACCGGATGAAGCAGCTGTCAGGGTTAATCCAATCACCAAAAGCGCCACTAAATATTTTAATCCATTCATTTACTTCTCCTTGATTAGCAAAGCCCGATATAACGGCCAAGAATTGTAAGGTCAAGCAATCGCCTTGGTTCGCGACCAATGAGAGCAAATGACACTCTTGAATGTCTTGCAACGCAAACAGTCTCAAATTACAAACAGTCTCAAATTGGGAAAACGTTCAACTTTTAGGGCTCAGTCAAGAGTGTCACCAGTGTAGAAGAATAAGCGTCGAATCCAACCGGCCTCGATTTTGCTTTTATAAAACTCGGGAGGACCACACGATGAAAGAACTTTTTTACGAAGTACGACCCTATCTTTATGTTGCCCTTGGCTGCTACACATTGGCGCATTTTGATTATAATCTGACCCGATTCTGTGCCTTGACTCTGTTTGCGTGCGGCACCTTGATCATTCATTGGCGCCTCAGCCACCGCGGCGTTTTGGCAAAAAAATAGACTTCGCTTTCGCGCTCGACCAGTGGCTGTTCAACGACTATTCTCTTTAGTCATGCAGCCATTGATGATCGATGCTTTTATAGCTGAAATTTTAGAGTCCCTAAAATCCCATCCTAATTTGGTGATTGTCGCCACACCCGGCGCTGGAAAAACCACGCGTGTGCCTCCGGCACTTGTCAAAAGCGGCTTGGCCAAAAAAGTTGTGATGCTTGAACCACGCCGAATTGCCGCGCGCGCCGCGGCCTCGCGAATCGCAGCAGAACAAAATTGGCGAATGGGCCAAGAAGTTGGCTACCAAGTGCGATTTGAGTCAACGATCGGGGCGCAAACACAGTTGCAGATCTTAACGGAAGCGCTCCTCAATCGCAGGCTTCAATCTGACCCTGATCTGAGTGACGTTGGTGCGGTGATCTTAGATGAGTTTCACGAACGGCACTGGCATTCAGATCTGGCACTTGGGCTTCTGCGTGAACTGCAAAGCCTTTCCCGACCGGATCTCCATCTCATTGTCATGTCGGCGACCATGGAAGCCGAATCGGTAGCGAAATTCCTTGGCGACTGCCCAATCATCGAAGTGCGCTCACCGCAGTTTCCGGTCGAAATTGAGTATAGCAAAAAATCGCAAAGCCTCGTGGTGCCACAGATGCTCAAACACACGCAGGAGTTTTTGCGCGAAATCACCCAAGGAAAGCAACGTCGCCTTGGGGATGTCTTGGTTTTTCTGCCAGGTGCCGGAGAAATTCGCGCTTGTTACCGCGAACTAGAAACGACCGCAGTTCAAGCCGGCTTTGACCTCATTGCACTGCACGGCAGTCTTTCACTTGATGAGCAAGAGCGCAGTTTGAAAAAATCAGAAAAACCGAAAATCATTTTAGCCACCAATATTGCCGAAACTTCTTTAACCATCGATGGAGTTGCCACCGTCGTTGATACGGGGCTTGTGCGCCAAATACAGAGTTCAGAAATGGGCTTTGAACGGCTTGAACTCTCCCGGATCAGCCGCGCCTCAGCGGTGCAGCGTGCCGGCCGCTCCGGAAGGC
>JAYVXN010000067.1:0-2554 GCA_043785085.1 Bdellovibrionales bacterium
TGAACTGACCCCGATTTGGTGGACACAAAATTGACTAATTGTCCCAACCTTGAAGGAGGATTTTATGGGCAAAAGTTCGAAGCGTGTCTACACTCAGGAGTTTAGAAAACAAGCAGCAAAGTTAGCCATAGAAATTGGCGCGACAAAGGCAGCACAACAATTGGGAGTTCCCATGTCAGTCATGGCGCGGTGGAAAAAGGATGAGCTCGAAACCGGCTTACCAGTGAACAAAGAAAAAATTGATTACCAAGCAGAATACAAGCGCCTCGTGGCTGAGACGAATGAGCAAAAAAAGGTAATTACTATTTTGAAGGCGGCGGCCGCTTTTTTTTCGAGAGACCATCTGAAGTAAAATTTCAGATGGTCGAGGAACTCAACCATAGTCGGCATCTGACAATTGAGCTTTGTTGCAGGACTTTGGAAGTGAGTCGAAGCGGGTATTACTCATGGCAGACCAGGGAACCTTCGGACAGGGTCGTCGCAAATGAGGCGTTGTTAGCTCGTATTGAGGTCGTGCACGAGAAATCAAAGCAAACCTATGGCGCGATAAGGATGACGGAAGAACTTCGAGCTGAGGGGCTGTTAATCGGCAAGAACAGGGTGGCTAGAATAATGCGTGAAAATAATATTGCCTCAGAAGCAGTGAGAAAATTTAAAGTGACCACTACAGATTCAAATCACGATTTGCCTATTGCTGAAAGGCTTTTCGAGACTGAAAACATTGAAAATGTATGGGCACCAAATCAAGTCTTTGCGGGCGACATCACTTACATCGCGACTGAGGAAGGCTTTTTATTTTTAGCCATTTTCATGGATCTTTTCACTCGTAAAGTTGTGGGCTTTTCAGCGGAGGATAACATGCGAACACAGTTGATTTTGGATGCGCTTAACATGGCTCTTGAGCAGCAAGATGTAAAACCTGGTGAAACCATCGCGCACTCGGATCAGGGGTCACAGTACGCTTCTGATGAGTACCGCAAAAAAATCAATTTCGTAGGCATTGTCGCAAGCATGTCGAGGCGTGGGAATTGTTACGACAATGCTCACTGCGAAAGTTTTTTTCACTCGCTAAAAACTGAACTGGTCTACAGAACGAAATTTAAAACCCGAGAAGAAGCTAAGCAGGCAATCTTCCAATGGATCGCAACTTGGTACAACTGCCAACGACGTCACTCAGCACTCGAGTACATGTCGCCAGTTGAATATGAGAAGTTGGCGCTCGCCGCTTAAATCCGAGTGTCCATTTTATCGGGGTCAGATCATTTTGTGATGAGGTGGCGCTTGATCGACCACAGCACATCTTTTGCGGTGATCGGCGTTCCATCGTGGAACTTGATCCCATCGCGAAGTCGGAAGGCGTGGGTACCGTCGGCCTGCTCGGACCAGCTCACAGCGAGCATCGGAGCAAACGTGTTCTTTGAGCTATCATAATAGGCAAGACCACTCGAGATGTGGTCGAGAAAATACCAATCGCCGGTCGATTGAATCTTCGTAGGCTCGGGAATTTCCGTTGAGCCCGTGATTCTCACTCGAAGTTCAGCAATTGGTTTAAGCACTGGTCCTCCTGATTTCAAAAAATAAAGCGCGAGCGCCGCACAGATAGCGACGAATAGAATTTGATGAACTCGCATTGAGCCCTTCCAATCATGAGCAGGCTTCGCTCGGCGCAGTGTGGATGAAGACTGTTTCCGCCTTTAAGTCACCGGATTCAGTCCGGGTCTTACTCTCTAGGAGAAGCTTTTCCATGTTTTCAGGAAGGCACATGCCACTGTCGATGATGGCCTGAATTTTTGCGCCGTCCTGGGCATTTATCTGAGCCTCAAGAGCAGATGTATCGATCGGGCCGTGATTGGCGATTGCGCAGGCAAGACTCACTAATGTGATTGCTGGTATCATACTGCAGTTCCTCTCTTTGTGCGTTGTAAAAAGAGATCAGCATTGATCCCTAGTTTTTCAAGACGTCTGAGAAAATTTGTGAGCGGCATACTTACGCGGGCGGCGGCCTCAACGCGGGTCCGCGAACCTTTAAGCGCCGTAACGATCGCTCGGCTTTCAAAGCGCTTTGTCGCCTCATCAAGGGGCAAGGCATCGTCGTCACTGGGTTCAATATTGGTCATCAAATCACCATCAAGATAGTGGCGAAAATCCGTTGGGTTTACAACATCGGTGCGGCAGTTGGTGAGCATCCGCTTCACGGCATTTTGAAGCCCGCGCACATTTGTTGGCCAAGGCTGCTTTTTCATCTCGGTGATGGTGCTGATCCTGACCTGGCGTCTTTCACTGGCCGGCTTAGATTCGTTGTATTCGTCTTGAACCATTCGCACCAATGGCTCGATGTCGTCCGTGCGTTCGCGAAGGGCCGGCATATTCACCATCAGCGCCGTCACGCGCTCAAGGAGATCGGGTAAAAACCGTCCGTCTTTCAAGCGCTGTTTAATATCTGGCTGCACGGCTGCCACAAGCTTAAAATCTACAGGGATCTCTTTGCCCGAGTTGTCACCCACCCGGCGAAACTTCATCTCCTGAAGAAAGCGCAGGAGCTTTGACTGCGCAC
>JAYVXN010000068.1:0-8442 GCA_043785085.1 Bdellovibrionales bacterium
CTCGGTCTTTTGACTCAGCCCTTCGTTGGTCGTCGTCCAGTTAGCGCCGTTGGCTAGTCGTTCCTCCTCCCGCCTCGGTCTGATTCAAAATCCACGTCGCAAAACAGCTACAAACTTTCCTGTCAGAGTACTAGTCTTTGGGTCGACTCTGTGCGAATCCCAGAGCCGAAAAACTGAATCGCGGCAAGGATTAGTCCAACTTTCTCTTAAACGACGTGCACATCGAGCGAAAATCTTCAAGGGCGTGATCGCCCTCTTTAGAGTCGGCATACCCAAAAATGACAAAGGTCCGATTGTCTGAGAGCAAGGTGGTGTGAAAGACCACGAGTGATTCTTTATCTTTTTTCGCGCGTGAGAGATACATTCGTCCAAGCATCCCATCAACACTGACATTTTCTGCCGTGGTGAAAGAGTCTTGAAGAGAGGCTCCGAAGCCACTCATGGTGCCGTGAAATAGATTGTCGGCAACTTGCTTGATTTCTCGTGGAGAGAAGCTTTCTTTGAGTTCTTGAACAACAAAAACCGAAGGGCCGACTCGGCCTCCTGAAGCACGGGCTTTGCCGTACATATGAATGGTGCTTGCCCGATCAACGACTTTTGAATGCAGATATTCGTAGGAGGCGGCGAGCTTGAGAGAAAAAAGTTTCTCGGGGAGACTGGCCAGCTGGCGTTGGCTTTCGGGTACGACAGACTCACTTTGCGCGGTCATGATTGCCAATGACGGAATATTTTTAAAATAGCGTACAAAGGATCGGTCATCCATCCAGATGTGAAAGCCATAGATGAAGCTTTTCTTCTGAATCCAAATACTATAGGAGTAGGCATCCGGCTCTGAATCATTGGTCACTGAAAAGCGACAAACCACCGAGTCACTTGAAAATGTCGCATGTTCCGTTGGGTTAAATTTAAGCCGTTGGCAATCCGCGATTCCAGGCATTGAATAAAGCTGTTTGCGGGCTTCGGGAGTCAGTGTGTGTTCGACTTCAGCCCACGTGCCTTCATGAATCAGAGCCTCTACGATTGGCAGCGGCTTTGTTTTCAAAATTTGCTTTCCATTTAATTCCAAAAGCGAATCAATTCCGGCCGAGGGCAAGCGCTGCACGGAAAGAATGGCCGCATCGCCTAGGGCGGAACAATTGTACATGATGACGTCGGATTTTTCCGGGGGCCGCGTGCAGGTGCTAAAAAGCTTTGGAATCGTCATCTGGATCATTTCATTGCCGAATTGAAATTTGACTACTTTAAGAGAAGAAAATCCTTTCAGGGATGACCCTTGCAGGGCACTTTCGAGGGCGGGAGAGAGATCAGAACCCAGCCATTTGTTCATCAGCTCCTCAGTGCGCAAGCGCGATTGATGCTGATAACTATCAATAGAGGCATACGAGACAGTCTGACGAAGGTAAGTTTCTACCTCGGATGTCAAGATTCCGAAATTGAGATTTTGTCCATCCTTGAGAAACTTGCTGGTGACGCCAAGGAGAGTGCCGTGAGAATTGAAAATGGGGCCACCGCTGTTGCCTGGACTGATGGCAGCGGTAATTTGCAGCTCCTGAATATGGTCCGGACTTTCGCGCACGGCGCTGACAATTCCATTGGTAATTGAAAAATCAAGACCTTGCGGATGGCCAATTACATAAAGCGACTCGCCAGGTGACGGCCGATAGCTGCTCGTTTGAAAAAAACGTTTGGGTTTGACCGGTAGTTTCAAAAGACAAAGATCGATTTGCCGCGAATCCTGGCACCGGCCGATTTGAAAATCCCGGATGATTTGACCATCAGAAAGCACAAATTCGGCGCGAAAGCTGCGGCTTTTAATTGCACTGCGAATGACATGATAGTTCGTAATCAGCGAACCATCGCCTGAGACAAAAAACCCCGTGCCCCAGCCAATCAAAATATTTTGCTGTTTGATTTGAATTTTGACTACGGCAGGCTTGTATAATTTGTAAAGATCTTCGGCCGTAAAAGTTTTCAAGGCCGGAGCCGCAACGGCTTTTTTAGGAGCCATGCCTGCCGCATCGACATAGCGGGCGTCTACAAAGCTAAAAGTTAAAAAAGTCAGTGTCAGTAAAAACTGTCTCATACTGGTTCAATCGGCGGCTTTTTAAACTGCCTTAAATTGAAACTTTGGAACTGGTCTTTGGCGCAGGTCGATTTGTCGTTTCGGCCTGGTCTGTTTCTCCTACGCACTGCCACTGGCCAAAAGTTAGGGGCTCATGACTTTGCTGGACCGTGTTTTTGATTGCACGCCTCGGCCTGGCCGTGCAAAATGGGGACTATGTCAAAATGCCCCTGCCAGAGCGGGAAACCGCTGAACGATTGTTGTGAGCCCTTTATCAAAGGGAAAGCGATTCCAAAAACCGCCGAAGCTCTCATGCGATCTCGGTATACAGCTTTTGCGCTCCAGGATATGGATTACGTCGAAAAAACGACTGACCCCGATAAACTGAGCGATTTCGACAAAGAGGCCTCGGTCAAATGGGCTTCGCAGTCGGAGTGGACAGGCCTTGAAGTGAAGGCCGTTGAAAAAGGTGGCGAAAAAGATCACCACGGTATTGTCGAATTCATCGCTCACTTCAAAATCAACGGCATCGATCACCAACATCATGAAGTCAGCGAATTTCACCAGCATGATGGCCGCTGGTATTTCTTTGATGGCAAATTAGTGCAAGCGCCCTTTGTGAAAGCGGAACCAAAAATTGGCCGCAATGACCCTTGCCCTTGTGGTAGCGGCAAAAAATTTAAGAAGTGTTGCGCCGCCTAAAAACTGGCCCCGTAAATTTTAGACGTCTTCGCCAGGCGAAAGCCAATGGAATGATTACGATAGAACGGACCAGTTCCTGCGCGAGTCGAAATACTCATAAAAAATTCAGGGCTCCCCCAGCCCCCACCACGCACAACCCGATAGGGTGATTCTGCATTCCCAGCAACGAATGGATCACGTCCGCCAGGTGGTAGCTGACCTTCGGTCATGGCATCGCCAGTCCATTCTGAAACATTGCCGTGAATATCATAGATCTCTTGACCATCAATTACGAGTGGATTTTTTGTGGCAACAGGTTTTGGTCCGGGGCCAGGATATCTGCCATACCACGCATATTGGCTGAGTTCTTTCACATCGTCACCGAAGTGAAAGGTACCCCGTGCGACGCCTCGATTTCTTGCGACAAATTCCCATTCCGCCTCGGTCGGTAGCCGATAGATATCACCCTCCTGATGACTCGGAATGATTGCCTTAACTATTGGATCATGTGCAGCCGAAAGCTCATTCAATGCTTGCAGCCAAATTTGAATATCGTCGTAAGAGACCTGTTCGACTGGTTTAAGATCGCCTTGGTGTTTTGATGGCTCTGTATTGAGCTCGGAAAACTTATTATCAAATCTTTTTAAGGCCGCTTCGGAGATTTTTTTCCAAATGATTTGTGTTGTTGGTGTCGCCATAATTGCAAAAGGCTTGGTGATCTCAGTCGAAACCTGCTTGCCGACTTCACCCATAAAAAACTGACCGGGCGAAATTTTTTGAAAAATCGCTCTGCTTCCGTCGATGATCGCAAGTTCAATTTCAGATTTTCCACCCGCTCTCTCAGACCGCTCAGTCACCCACTCAACGGCTTGGAGTCTTTGAATTTCGTTTTGCATGACCACCAGCAACTCCTCTTTGGTCATGATTTGATTGGCTTGCAGCAACTCGATAAGTTCCACTTCTTTTTGGCGAAAGACATGGCTAAGTGCCGTCAATTTCGGACCGGATTTGTCCTGGCTCAGATCAAGGTTAAGTTTCAGCCGCGCCAAACTTTTAATTGATTCGCTCAAATTGGTGCGAAACTCAACTGCGCCCGCTGATAAGCCATCACCATCCAAGCGCTTTTGATTCTGGCTAACCGCCGTTTTTCGAAAGAAATCACGACAAATTGGGGCATTCGATTGCGCATTTTGAGTAAGTAAAATGACTATGAAGGCCGTCATAATTCTTAATGTGATTATAGGTTTCATCTGGCCACCTCAAGGCATTCTGCACTCCAAATAATGTGCCGAGTGGCGAGCTCAGGTCATTTTTCTCCCCTAGTTCATTATGTCGAAAAGTTAAACACCTGCCCAGCGCACTTCGGCGAGTGACAAAATTCGGGCCTCTGGAAAGGAGCTATAGGAATTCTCGCGTGGCATGGATTTTCCAATACTGGGTACTGAGGAGATTTTTATGGAAACGCGAAAAATCTTATTAAGTTTATTTACAGTGACCTTTGTACTACCGGGAATTTCAGCGGTGGCAAAGAATCAGCCAAGCCATTCGGACAAAATTGAGCTCAGCCAAGGTCTCCAGGCCGGCTTCACCGATGCGCTGATTCGCGATGCCCTGGCTTTTGGATTGCCAAAAGAATTCACCATGGCAAAAACAGCACTTTCACCTAGTCGCCGCTTACTCATTGTTTACGGAAGTCTCAACACAGGTTCACACAAACAAGAAATTTATTTCTTCCGCTCCTCAGATCATGCAGCCGGCGAGTTTAAACCTCGTTCAATGCTTAAAGAACATGATTTTCTGGTTGATCCCAATTCGCACCTGACTGGAATTTCTCAAGACGACGCTTACTCGCGTTTTACAATTGACGATCAGCCTAATGGTCAAGCCCGTGAAGTGATCTACTCAATTGATGACGGCCGCCTCTTGAGGGGCCGCATTCGCCGAAATATTTATCAAGGGATCGATGCAGATTCTTATGCGACCTTTGATACTCTTGATGAAAAAAAAGGCGTGTTTTTTAGTTCCGAGCCTTTAGGAAATTTACGTTATCGGGATTCAGAAGCCAAATCCACTCACGTCGATGTGCAGGTTAAACTGGTTCGCGGCTCATTCTCTAAGAGTTTTCTGACGCAGGTGCCGAAGTACACGGCGAAGAGCCATAGTCGGTTTTTCAATATTCTGGATAACTCGGGTGAAGATGTGGAAATCGAGACGTTCGCGAAACTGAAAGATTTAAAATATGTGCCGCTCGCACAGTTTAAAGCTCCGGTTTCAATTGAAGAAGAAAATATGACGGTTATTCACACTGTGTTTCATCCCCGTAAGGCGACCTTTCGTCTCTTGAATAAAGACTTAAAGCAACCACTCGACACTGATATCGTCATCAGTCAGCTGGGCGATACGCTTGACTTTATTGACGCCGATCGCGGCGTGACCGTACGCCATCTGAATTTAGCTTCCCTGAATTGGGAGTACACGGATAAAAACGGCAAATTGCCAGCTGGCCACTTGGTCAAGGACGTGGGCAGCATCAAAAATCAAAATGTCGTCGACTATGTTCTCTTTCATCCTACAGAAAAGAGCCAAGATGGAGATCGCACCATCGTCATTGCCACCAAAACTCAAGTATTAGTGGTGCCCTTTGCAAATTCACAGGCGCGAGTGGAGTATATGCCGAAAAATTTTGGCGAAATTAAGACTTTGCAGGTTGATAAGAAAGAATCTGAAGACGGACAATCGGTTTACTTGGTCTTTGCCAAATCCTTCAAAGGCAAAGTCCACAAAGTCGCCTTATTTAACGAGCCCTATTTGACTCCAGATAAGAACACGCCGCTTCTCGATGAAACGGAAAAAGAGGCGGGGAGCGTGGCTAGTCTCGATCAGTAATTCGGACCGAAGATTTTGCTTTCCACGTGCTGCGTTTACTGGCTATGCTCAAAGGCATGAAAAAACCAGTGATTGTCTTTGACCTTGGTGGCGTGCTCATTGATTGGAATCCTCGCTATCTTTATCGAAAAATTTTCGGCAGCCGAGTCGAAGAAATGGAGCTCTTTCTTTCAGACGTCTGTAATCAATCCTGGAATGAACAGCAAGACGAGGGTCGCAGCTTTCAAGAGGCGATCGAGGTATTGGTGCAGCGTTTTCCGCAGCACCGCGAAAATATTGAAATCTATTTTTCTCGTTGGCCTGAGATGCTCGGTGGCCCGATCTCTGAAACTGTGACAGTTTTGCAAGACTTGAACCGTAACGGGTACGCCCTTCTCGCTTTAAGCAATTGGTCAGCTGAGACCTTTCCACACGCACAGACTCGTTTCGACTTTCTGCAGGTTTTTCGAAAAATATACCTCTCAGGTGAAGTTCGCCTTAAAAAGCCGGATGCCAGGTTTTACCAAATGCTCTTGACCGGT
Organism: Bdellovibrionales bacterium; assembly: GCA_043785085.1. GTDB lineage: Bacteria > Bdellovibrionota > Bdellovibrionia > Bdellovibrionales > JAMPXM01 > JAYVXN01. Next base: position 6,151 of record JAYVXN010000068.1, read on the forward strand.
GAAGGAGTGGCACCCGAGCAAACATTATTTATTGATGATGTCATTGCCAACGTGCAAGCGGCTCGTTTACTGGGTATAAATTCGATTCACTTTAAATCAGGCGAGACTCTTCGCCACGAATTGCGAGACTTCGGTATTCTTCTTTAAATAACTGTCTTTCTTTTTTGGCAAATAATCCATCATCTCTATAACTTCGCGCGAATGGCCCGTGTTAGGGTTTGCGATAGGTCATTTCAATAAATTCCATGGAGGATAAAATGGACGTTAACGCACGAGAAGAAATTCACGAAGGCCCCAGCACTCGCATGATCGAAGAGCAAACCGCGAAAATTCCAAGCATAACTTATTTCAATCTGGCAGTTGCAAGTATGGTACTATCGGCGGTCACCGGAATTCTGTTCGGTCGTCGTTCGCTCGGTAATTTCTTTGGTCTTTGGGCGCCCAGTCTTTTGGTCATGGGAGTCTATAACAAAATCGTCAAAATCGAAGCAAAAATGGAGCGCCAAGCGCTGCACTAATAGGCTAGCAGCGCACGGATTATTCGTCCGTGTGCTGCTTTCTTTGTGAATGCCAAACTATTGACTGCAATTCGGATGCGTCGGCGCTTGTGCATAAAACTTCTCGGCCTCCGGAAGAAGACTTTGCAAAGTCGTGACGCGATTGGCACTGGAGGGGTGGTCGGAAAGCAATTGCGGCGGTTCTTTGGATCCCTGTGTGGCCACCATTTTCTGCCACAGTGAAATCGCGCCATTCGGATCAAATCCGGCTTTTGCCATTAGATCGATGCCGATGGCATCCGCTTCGGCCTCTTGAGTTCGCGTGTGCGGGAGGGTATAGCCAAATTGCACGCCAAGGCCGAGGGCACCCATGAGCACATTGTATTGCGGGCCTTTTTGCTGCATGACTGCACTGAGAGCAGAAAGTCCACCTTGCGCGATCAAAGCCTGAGACGCTCGTTCATTGCCATGACGAGCAATGACGTGGCCGACTTCGTGAGCGAGCACTGTGGCTAGCTCGGGGCCAGTGGTCGCCACCTTGAGAATGCCGGAGTAGACACCGATTTTCCCTCCGGGTAATGCAAAAGCGTTGACCTGCGGATCGTTAAAAACCACGACCTCCCATTGTCTCGGGCCGTACTGTTTGTCAACAGTATGGGTGATAGCGTTGGCCACGCAATTCACAAATGCATTTTGGTTCGGATCGGAGGAGAGAGGGGTTTGAGATTTGAGCTGTGTGAAAGCCTGCGTGCCCATTGTTTGCATTTCAGACTCTGGCAATAGCATCACCTGTTCGCGCCCTTTTGGAGAGGTGGCACACGCAGTTACGAGAGAAATAAACAAAAGACTGATTTTTTTCATAAAGACACCTCACTTTCGCAAAATATCAGAAAATTTGGCAACCAGGATGTGCAGATTGCTTCACTAAATTGTCAAAATTCGAAGATGTCTCTCAACCGCTGGGAGCGTCGAGCAATCGCGCTCCCTTTTTTAATGCCCGCGCTAAGGACCAGTTTTTCTCATTGTGCTACGGAATCAGCCAGAATTCTCCGAAAGACTCATAGGAATAAAACGAACACGGAGGGAATTTGCTGAGGTTCGGAGCGCTCATATTTATCGGGATTCTCTTTGCACTGCCTTGTCAGGCAAGCGAGTCCTATCAATATGATATCGGCGCAGGTCTTCAGTACTACTCCGGCCTCAAAGATAAGTCTCTGGCTCCGAATACCGCCACAGTCGTGCGCTTTGGCGCTCAAAACGGTGACGCGATTTTTCGTGGAATTGCCGATTTTTATTTACTGAGCAGCAGTGGCCAGTCGTCGTTCAGCGATAGCGGAACCTCGACGACATTGAGCTATTCGCTCATCGGTGGCGAATTTAATATCGGCTTTGCGATTTATCCTTTGAATTCACTCAGCCACCTACCACTGCAACCCTATTTTGGTGGCGCCGCCAGTGTGCACATCGACTCGATCAGTTTTGACAAAAATGCGCCGGTATCGGCGACTTTTCCAAAATCCGAATCACCGATGATGTTCGGGTACTCGATTTTTGTCGGAACAGATTTGGCTTTTTCAAAGAATTGGGGCTTGAAGCTGCGCGTGGAGCAGAGTGCGGTCACTGGGACGGTGGCCACTTCGCCATTTTCAATGGGTGGTCAACGCGTTTTAGTCGGAGTTTATTTCGAGTAAGTCCTAACCCCAATGTTGCATAAACTTTCGGTCGGAACCGCTGACGCTTGCTCCAGAAGCCCGAATCTGACGACTTGCTCAGAAAATCTGGACTCAACGTACGG
>JAYVXN010000069.1:0-2544 GCA_043785085.1 Bdellovibrionales bacterium
ATTGAAATCGCCAACGCCAAATTGCCGGCCCAACTGAAACGCCCCCTCATTACCAAAGACTTTAAGCAAAGTATTGCTTCCATCAATGCCTATCAGGATCCCGGCGTGAGCACAGCCCGAGTGGTGATTCAGTTTCGAGGAGCGCAAAAAGCTGTGGTTCAACAAAATGGCCGCAGCCTTTTTATCAATGCGCTTGGTGAAGGCGCTGGAAGTCTCGCTAAAAGCAAAGGTGAAGAAGCTTCGGCGAATGCCGAAGCAATGAGCGTTGCGCAAAACGATGTTCCTGTAACCGAAGACGAAAAATTTGTCGATGATGCGGCCAAAGCCGGCCCGGTCAATGATAAGCCCGGCACTCAGGGTCAAGTGCTTTCCGCCAGCCTGGATCAACTCAATAACAGTAACGTGAAGTTTTATGGCAGACCAATTTCAATCGAGGTTCGTGATTTAAACGTCAAAGATGTTTTATCACTGATCGCCGAACAAAGTGGCGCCAATCTCGTCGTCTCAGATAAAGTTGACGGAAATATCACCCTCAAACTCCGCGATATTCCCTGGGACCAAGCGCTACTTTTAGTGATGCGCTCAAAACAGCTGGGCTATGTTCGTCAAGGAACTGTGTTGCGAATTGCCCCGATGTCGATGTTGCAGTCTGAAACCGAAGAGGCCAAAAAGGTGCTCGATGCCCAGCGCGCGGCTGAACCGCTCAAAGTCAAAGTCATCCCAGTGAGTTATGCCAAGGTCACTGACTTGAAACTTCAGGTTGATCCGTTTCTTTCAACCCGAGGTAAGGCGGTCGGCGACACGCGTACCAGTTCTATCGTGGTGACGGACATCGCTGAAGTTCTGGATCGGGTCACCAACTTGATTCGCGCACTGGACACGCCGCCGTTGCAAGTGCTGATAGAAGGCAAAGTGGTTGAAGCGCGCGAAACCTTTGCCCGTAGTTTTGGTTTTAATTGGGGTTATTCTCCCGTTGCACCAATTTCTCTTGGCAGCGCCAACCTCACTCACAACGTCGCAATTAACGGCGGCGGAATCTCTGCCGGAGGCGGATCTTCTGGAGGAACGGGTGGGGCAGCCACGACACCGTCGACCATTCCTCTACAGATCGGTATGAGCGTCGGCGTGCTCGACTTTTTTGGTAACGTGAATGCCAACCTCGCGCTTTCCGAGCACGAAGATTTAGTCAAAGTGATTTCGTCACCACAAATCACGACGATGAATAATGAGCCAGCGAGTATCGTTCAGCAGACAACGGTCTATATTAACCAAGTTTTAAATAACGCCGCTGGTACGCAAATCACGCCGCAGCCGCAAGCTGTCGAGCTGCGGCTTGAAGTGACTCCGCAAATTACTTCCGATTCTGACGTCATTATGCAAATGTTGCTGAAACGCCAATTTGCCGGCACCGCTTCGAGCAATGGCGGTCCGTCCCCGATCAACACTCGCGAAGCAAAAACCAAAGTCTTAGTCAAAAACGGGCAGACCGCAGTCATCGGCGGGATTTATCAATCTGATAATTTACAATCAGAAGACGGCATTCCTGGCCTGCGCACGATTCCGATCGTCGGTTGGCTCTTTAAAAACCATTCCCACACCTCAGAAAAGAATGAACTTCTCCTTTTTCTCACGCCGCGTATTTTAAATCCGGATAAAGCGACTCGGGAGGAAACTTTATGAAGTCGAACCTACGCACCTTCGTCGCTCTGCTTTTTGCCATCGCAACGACGACGACTTGTGGCCAGAAGCTACGTTCTTTAGATGCAGGTGTCGGCATGAGTGTGAGCCCGGGCCTGAGCTATATTCTTCCAGGTACCACGCAAAGTTGTTCGGATTTGATCAATGTTGTCGCCGGAACCGCGCCGCCGGCAACAGTACAACCTTTACGTTTGGCCTATAATTCTCTCGAAGTTGATTGGAACCACGCTGACGAAGTGCTGACAATTGCACGAGTTAAGGTCACTATGCAAAACCCTAATATTGATGCTCCAGGTGGTCTATTTGAGGCTGATATCACCGGTTCTAATTTATATAATCTTATCGGCTTAAGCCCCAGCCAAACCCCGCCTGAGTCCAACACCATTTTGGATCCACGAGTTCCACCGGGCACATTCAATCCAATCACCAGCCCGACGCCGCCTCCGGCGACCACGTCGCCAAACTATTATCCAGGTGTCGTCCGAAAAAGCGATCAACGCCGCGGGCTGATTTTGACTTCAGGTTGTGGCTTTGCGATTGGCGGAATCAAACTCAAAAGCAATGCTTCAGGATTTGTCACCACTGTGCAATTTCAGCTCGACGGGTTCTCACAAAAATATTCGATGTCAGATGGCAAATTTACCGGCGAGCAATTTCCCGTGCGCTTTCTGACCCAGGCCACAGCGCAATTCATTCAATAGCCCGTTGCGCTCCCAATTGATTTTTCGAATTTTCGCCGATAACCACCACTAGTACTCTGACAGGAAAGTTTGTAGCTGTTGTGCTCGGTCTTTTGACTCAGCCCTTCGTTGGTCGTCGTCCAGTTAGCGCCGTTGGCTAGCCGTT
>JAYVXN010000070.1:0-8424 GCA_043785085.1 Bdellovibrionales bacterium
CCTTTTTTTTCCAAAATGACCGGCACTTCATCCGTGAGACTCACTTCGAGGTCAGTGGCGAAGACACGCATTTTCTGATGCTCTGTTTCCAAAAGTACATTATTCAGAATTGGCATCGTGTTTCGCTTTTCAACGATGTTCTGAGTTTTGCTGAGCAAAGAAATCAGGTCTTTTTTCTCAACTTCCACCATCATAAAGAAAATCCCCTTTTTTGGGCTCTTATATATTATCTATTATATATAATTAAAAACTAGTAGTAGTAGTAGGGGCGTTGAAAGCTGGGTTTAGCCTCTAACTACCCAAAATCCTTTAACTACTCTTGTGGACAAACTCAGTGAAATTGCACCTGTTTAAAACATCGAAAATGTGGAAAAGCAAGATCCCCATTTTCACACACAGTGTTTTCCCCAAATCTATCAACATCCACAATTCACACTCCTGTCATATTGTGGATTCGACCCTGTAACTCATCGATATCTTTCTTTAAATCCGAGTCTTTTTGCTGTAGTTCTTCGATGCGCTTGATTGCGTTAATAACGGTCGTATGATCTTTGCCACCGAACGCACGGCCGATCTCAACGAGGGATTTATCGAGGTATTTTTTAATCAAATACATCGCGGCTTGCCGAGCTACAACCAATGGCTTTGAGCGATTGGCTGACTTCATATCGACGATGCGAACGCGGTAATGATCTGAGACGAGACGTTGAATGTCTTCGACAGTAATAGAAGTCGTATCGTCATGCGTTGATAAAACCCGTTTTGCCAGCTCAATATTAATCTCGAGTCCCTGAAGCTCAGAGAACATCTTTACTTTATTGAGATTTCCTTCGAGTTCACGAATCGATCTCTTTGAAATTCGCGCAATATAACTGACGACATCATCAGGAATGCGCATTCCGCGCCGTTCCGCTTTATAGCGTAAAATTGCGACCCGGGTTTCGATATCCGGCATCTGTATGTCGGCAATTAATCCCCACTCCAGACGCGTGCGAATCCGATCTTCAAGGCCCTTGATGTCTTTTGGCATACGATCGCTGGCAACAACCACCTGCCGACCTTTTTCAAAGAAGTCGTTTAATGTGTGAAAGAACTCTTCCTGAACTGCTTCACCACGCCCCAGGAAGTAAATATCATCCATTAATAAGATGTCACAGCGTTCGCGATAGCGAAGGCGAAACTTATCCATCTCGTTTCGACGAATACTCGAAATACACTCATTCAGGAAGCGCTCTGCTGAAAGGTAGCAGATTCGCAAATGCGGAGAACGTTGGCGAATATGGTTACCCACGGCATTTAAAAGATGGGTTTTACCCATACCGGTCGGCCCACATATAAATAGAGGGTTGTAGCCATCGGCAGCCGGATGCTCAGCGACATAAAATGAAGCGGCGTGGGCAAATTCGTTATTTCGGCCGACAACAAAGGTCGAAAAGGTATGATCGTTATTAAGAAAATCTCGCCGCGTGCCATTAGAGCGATCTTCAACAATCATCTTTGGAGCGTCTGGAGCTTTTTGATTCAGACTCATGGCCTGTTCGAGTGCTCCGGGGCTTTCGGGTTCTACTTGATTTTGTTGGCCGGTGACGACCAATTCAATTTCAAAAGGACTTTCATAAACAGAAGAAATTTCAAGGCAAATGCGATCAAAGAGGTTTTCAGAAATCCAGTATTTATGGAGGTCCGTCGGAACTCCTAATTGAAAACGTCGCCCGGAGGAAAGGTCATTGAAGCCGACTAATTCAGTCGGTTCAAACCAAGTCTGTAGAAGTTTATTCTCTGAATTTTTGGCTTTGAGATTATTTTTAATCGCCTGCCAAAAATCAGTGCTCAGTGTTTGCAAAGCGGCCCCTGTCAGTGAAGTTCAATTGGAAACCTCCGAATTTTCAGAGCTTTTACGCGATCTGAATGACTCAAAAAGTGACCAGATATTTACGGGCTAAGATGCGTCCTCGGTGTCGTGATGTAAGGTCATAACAGGGCTTGCTTAAAGTTTCAATATCTTGACGAGCCTGCTGCGTTGTGGTTTATTGCCCAATCCTGAGTTTATCTTCTGGGACGTACATAAACAGTCGTATTTTTAGGGGTAATATATGAAGCGCACATATCAACCAAGTCGCCGCCGCCGTAAAGCAACCCATGGATTTCGTGCCCGGATGGGTACCAAAGATGGTCAAGATGTTATTAATCGCCGTCGCCGCAAAGGGCGTAAGCGTTTAACGGTTGAAATTGGTGGCAAATAAGTCAGTTCTCATCGTTCTTAAGAACCGCAGTGATTTCCTGAAAATTCTGAAATCTGGTCAACGAGTCCGCCCATGCGAGTGGCTCGTAATTAATTTTTTAAAGAATGATCGTTCGGAAATTCGCTGGGGTTGGACGCTTCCACGAAAAGTTGGCTCTGCTGTCATCCGTAATCGGCTTAAGCGTTTGGCTCGTCAGTATTTGCGAGAACGACTGCTTCTCTCTCAAACGGATGTGAACCAAGGTCTCGATTTGAACCTTGTCTTCAGAAAAACAGACAACGACTTTTATAAGAAACTAAATTATGAAGAATTTTCGAAAGTCATGGATAAGGGTTGGTCAGTGGTGCAAAAACGTGTTGCGCACTAGTCTTCTTACATCCATTGCTTTTTATAAATCAGTTGGCGCGGTCCATATGGGTGGCGGTTGTCGCTTTGAACCCAGCTGCTCAGACTATGCACATCAAGTGGCGCGCATTCATTCTCCGGGAAATACCATCCGTTTGGTGACATCGCGTCTCTTAAAGTGTCGTCCCGGTGGACCATTTGGATTTGATCCGGTGCCGCCAGTAGGTAAGGGGAATTAAGTTATGACTCCAGCAGATAATAACAAAAATTTCATGGATCGAAGCACCGTTCTCGCTCTGCTTCTTGTTATGGTTATTTGGTTTGGTTGGTCGTATTTCATGGAAAAACGTTATCCGCAAGCGAATCAAGCTCCGCCGGCGGCAACTGCGGTTCAGCCAAGTGCCATACCAGGTGCACAGCAAGCGGCAGAGTCGACAATGAATGCGACGACGAATGCGACGACGAATGCGGTCGGAGCAAATCAGCCAGGTGTCGTACAGCCTGAGTCCTTCACAGATTATTCTGATACCAATTGGAGTTTTCAGATTTCTTCAAGGGGCATGGGTCTAAAAAACATCGACATCAAAACCTATAAAACCCGTGAGGAAAAACCGGTTATTTTAGGTGATGTTTCAGAGCGCTTGCCTTTTGCCACTGCGCTGGCTGCCACAGACACGCTTGTTGATTTTCAAATCGAAAAGACAGCTCCTGACACATTTGTCGGACACGCCAATATTCAGGGATTAGAAGTCACAAAGACGCTGACGTTCGATGCCGCTCACTTCAAGTTCTCCACGGTGATTGAAGTTAAAAATCCTCCCGCTGATTTTAAAGGGCTGACGACCTATTTGAGTGGTCAGCTGCCGGATGTACCAAAAGCCGGATTTATGTCTCGGAGCTATGATAATGAAGAGTTTTACTTGCGCCATGACAACACCAAAACTCGTTCAATCGTAACGCGACAAGAAGGTCTGACGTTAAGTGAAAAGAACATTACTTTGGTAGCGTTGAGTTCGCATTATTTCGCGTTGGCCATTGTGGACAACTCTGATATTTTGCCACGCTTTGAAACGATTGTGCCGGTTGCGGCCACAACGATTATTGGGCGCATAGTGCATCAGCCGGTAAATAAGACTGATCTCTTTACTGTTAAATACACAGGCTTTGCTGGACCCAAACTTTTTTCACTTCTCGATGAAGCAGATCCAAATCTCACTTCGGTCATTAATTACGGAATGTTTTCGGTCATTGCCGCCCCACTGTTGTGGCTGATGAAATTTCTATTTTCGATTTTTGGTAATTATGGCGTGGCGATCATTGTCATGACGCTAATTGTGCGCCTGATTGTTTTGCCCATTAACGTCTATTCTTTTCGATCCATGAAGGCGATGCAAAAGATCCAGCCGTTAATGGCGGCCGTGCGCGAGAGATACAAAAATGACCCGACGACCATGAACCAAGAAGTCATGAAGCTGATGAAAGAGCATAAAGCCAACCCGATGGGTGGTTGTTTGCCGATGCTTCTACAATTGCCGGTGTTTTTCGCTCTTTATCAGGTTCTCGGTCAGAGCATCGAACTTTATCGGGCACCTTTTATTTTTTGGATTCATGATTTGAGCGCGAAGGACCCCTATTTTGTTCTACCTGTCTTGATGGGAATCACGATGTTTGTGAATCAAAAGATGACACCGACAGCGATGGATCCGCAACAAGCAAAAGTTCTGATGTGGATGCCATTGATATTTTCATTTTTCATGATATCGCTGCCGAGCGGGCTGACGCTGTATATTTTTATCAGCACGCTTTTTGGAATCGTACAACAATATGTGTTTATGAAAGAACGAACCCCGAATACCAGTGTTAAAGCGGCAAATGCCTAGGAGGGATCATGTCCGGATTTTTTAGTAAGCTTTTTGGTGGAAAGAAAAAAGCCTCAGCAGAAGACACGTCTTCAGCAAAAGGCCTTGTCAAAGAGATTTTGAGCGGCCTCATGGAAAAAGGCGGTTTTGAGCTGACCTTTGACCTCAGATCTGAAGTGCAAGAGGGTGTTGAAGAAATCACTGTTGAAGTGGGCGGAGCGGACAAAGCTTTGTTGACAGAAAAAGAAGGTGCTTTTTTAGACTCTTTGCAGCTTTTAATTAAGCGGGTTTTACAGCACCAAATGCCTGATGCGAAGGTCAATATCAGCTTTGATTCAGATGGTTTTCGCGAAGAGACGAATCGTTCTTTGGTCGAATTGGCCGAGAAACTCAAAGAGCGCGCACTTGAGCAAGGTCGTTCTGTTTACCTTCGTGCTTTGCCGCCAAAAGATCGCAAAGTAATCCATCAGTACCTGGCTTCTGATGAGCGCGTTCGCAGTCGTTCAGTTGGCGAAGGTCTTTACAAAAAGATCAAAATTTACCCAGTTAAAAACGGCGGTCGCGAAAAGACTGTGCCGAGTAATGCTTAAGCTTTGCTGAGCTTCGGGCCTTCGTCTGAGTAGGACAGTGTATTCATGTTTAATCAAGTCGGCGATGATGACACCATCTGTGCTCTTTCGACGCCGCCGGGTGCCGGTGGTATAGCTGTCATCCGGGTGAGTGGCGCAAATGCCCTGACCCTGGTTCGCCGACTTTGTAGGTTTCTTCCCCAATCTCCAGATTCACATCGAATCTTCTTCGGAACAGCCAAAGAAATCGATGATTCTCAAGCGATTGACGAAGTTTTATGCTCGTTTTTTGCTGATGGCCATTCATATACCGGTGAGGAGATAGTTGAGATATCTTGTCACGGAGGTAAAGTGCCTTCGTCGAGTATCTTAAGAGAGTTGGTTAAAGTGGGCTGCCGCATGGCTCGCAGGGGTGAATTCACGTATCGAGCTTTCATGAATGGCCGACTTGACCTAGTTCAAGCGGAAGGTGTTTTGAGTTTAATTGAGAGTCAGAGTAAGCCTTCTGCAAAGATGGCACTACGGCAGCTTCAAGGCCGACTTTCTATGGATTTTAATTTGATTGAGGACGGCCTGGTTTGGATCTTGGCCCATTTAGAGGCCAGTATTGATTTTTCCAGCGAAGGAATCGAAGTCGTCCCCTCCAACGATCTAATCAACCGCTCTCAACAGGTTTTGGTCGCCGTCGATAAATTAATTAAAAGTTATGACCAAGGACGAATTCTTCAAGATGGGCTCCAGGTTGTGTTAGTGGGACGACCCAATGTCGGTAAGTCGAGTTTGCTCAATGCCCTACTGAATGAAGAAAGGGCCATCGTTACGGCGCAGCCTGGGACCACACGCGATACAGTCGAAGGCCAGCTATCTATACAAGGCGTGCCCGTTTCTATTATCGATACTGCCGGAATTCGTGAAACCGAAGATGAGATTGAGCGTCTTGGAATTGCCCGTTCGCGAAATGCCATGGATAAATCGGATGTTTTGTTTTTCGTTTCGGAAATCAATTCGGTCGATAACGATTTGGCTGAATTTAGCCGGCTGGAGCATCCTGAAAAATATTTATTGGTTAATAAAATCGACACTGATTCGACCAATGCGATTCAGAAAAAATTAGGCGCAGCCTTGGCTGTTAAAGGTCAGGATCAGTCGCGAATTTACTGGGTCAGTGCCAAGACTGGTCAGGGTCTCGAGCAAATTGAGTCTGATCTAAAAGAGAGAGTCCTCAACGATGTCACAGAAACCACTTCGGCTGTGACCCAAGCCCGTCACGTAAACCTATTGCAAAAAATACACTCTTGTTTGCATAAGGCAATTGCCTTAATCATAAGAGACGAAAGTCCAGAATTTATTGCCTTTGAGTTGCAAGAAGCTATTCGCGCGACTCATGAAATCCTAGGCAAGGAATTTAACGAACAGATCATTGACCGGATTTTCAAAGAGTTTTGTTTAGGTAAATGATCGTGTGAAAAATTAGGAAGTCCATGGCATCATCTCGCACCGTTTTCGACATCATCGTCGTTGGAGCAGGTCACGCTGGAGTCGAGGCTTGTCTAGCTTCCTCCCGTCTTGGTTTAAAGACCCTGATCATTACGACCAATGTTGATCGAATTGCTTATATGAGTTGCAACCCTTCCGTGGGTGGTCTCGCCAAAGGTCACATGGTTCGTGAGATCGATATTTTGGGCGGAGAAATGGGTCGCGCCGCTGATGAAACCTGCATTCAGTTTAAACGATTAAATTCGCGCAAAGGCCCTGCTGTTCGGGGCTCTCGCGTGCAAAACGACAAAGATCTCTATTGTTCGTATATGACTGACGTCCTTAAGGCGCAGGCTAGTTTAAAAATTTTAAAGGGTGAAGTCACTCGACTCATACTTGAGCAGCAACAATGTACGGGTGTTGTTTTAAAAGACGGCTCCGAGATTAGCGCTAAGACCGTGATTATCACCACCGGTACTTTCATGAACGGAGTCATGCATATCGGTCTCGATCAGTCTCCAGGTGGTCGAGTCGGCGATCAGGCGACGGCGGGTATTTCTGATCAACTGGCGGCGTTTGGTTTTCAGGTTCGGCGTTTGAAGACCGGAACTCCGCCGCGGCTGCATAGAGATAGTATCGACTGGACGAAGACCGTGGAGCAGACAGGAGATGAGGTTTTCTACCCGTTTAGTTTGCGCAGCGAGCGGCATTTGAAACTCCCGCAAATCTCTTGCTGGCTTTCTCATACAAATGAAAAAACACATGATATTATTAGGGAAAACCTGAACAAATCGCCCATGTTTTGTGGACTAATTGAGGGTAAGGGTCCGCGCTATTGTCCAAGTATTGAGGATAAAATCACTCGTTTTAAGGATAAGATCTCACATCAGACATTTTTAGAGCCCGAAGGGCTTTCGACCGAGTCTGTTTATTTACAAGGAATATCAACGAGTTTGCCGGAAGATGTTCAATATCAGTTTTTGCGAACAATTCCTGGGTTAGAGAAAGTGCAAATGATTCGACCTGGTTATGCGGTCGAGTATGACTACATTGTTCCAACACAAATTCAACATTCTTTGGAAACACGGGCGATTCCGAACCTTTTTTTAGCCGGCCAAATTAATGGTACCAGTGGATACGAAGAGGCAGCCGCACAAGGTTTCGTTGCCGGCGTCAATGCGGCTCACAAGGTTTTGAATCGTGAAGCGATGATTCTTGGTCGTGATGAAGCTTACATTGGTGTTTTGATCGATGATCTTGTGACAAAAGGGACCTTAGAGCCCTATCGAATGTTTACTTCGAGGGCCGAACATCGGCTTGTTCTTCGCGAGGATAATACGCTTGAAAGGCTGTATTCTCGAAGCCTCAGTTTGGGAGTCTTGGATCAGAAGTTTTTTGGCTTGTATGAAGAGAAGAGGCAGGGGCAGCAAAATCTCCTCGCTTATTTGCGATCTGAAATGCTTTATCCAAATTTCGAAACCCAAGAGAAATTGCGCATTTTAAATACTCCTGTTTTGCAAAAGCCGACTAGTTTAGAAGAATTACTTCGTCGACCGGACATAGATTGTTCAGCGATTATTAAGCTAGGTTTTGCGATTGATACCGACCCCGGTATAGCTGAGCCTGTTGAAATTGAAGTTAAATATTCAGGTTATATTCAGAGACAGAGAGAAATCATTGAACAGACAAAAAAACTTGAGAATTTAGTTCTTCCTTCCGACATGGATTATGACGGAATTAAAGGCTTGTCGAGGGAAGAGATCGAGAAGCTGGTGGCTGTGCGACCAAGGACACTTGGTCAAGCGCAGAGAATCAGTGGCGTGAACCCCTCCGCTATTCAGGCGATACTAGTAAATTTAAAAGGTCGCCGCAAGATGAGGGAGATAAATATAAATGGCTAATGGATTTGGTAGACCGGGCAAGAAGGCAGAG
>JAYVXN010000071.1:0-2535 GCA_043785085.1 Bdellovibrionales bacterium
ATGTGTACTTCATCAGAATAACAGTTCTAGAGATTTCGACAATTGTTAGAGGCTCTTTGGCTCAACTTGGGACGCGCTATAAGGATTTGATTTAATAAAGGTATTTTAAATCGACGAATTTTTAGGCGCAATCAACATGGCGAAGTCTTATGCATTCAGGGAGGGGGTGAAAAGATCTTAGTCAATTATGTCGATCCATTCAAAGGCATAAAACCTATTTTTGCTCTCCACCTGCTGGAAACCGATACATCAAACCGAGTGAGATGTAGATCGAGGTGCCGGGACTGAAGCGAAATTTAAAATCTCCGCGGACCGCCCAAGGTCCGCCGATTTGCTCGATGACCCCACCGCCATAGTGCCAGCCACCAGCGATTTTAAATTTCGGCTCATTATTGGGTTTGAAATAATCAAATCTGCCGCCAATTAAAAAATGCACTGGTATATAATCATTGATGATGTCGAGCCGATAATCCAAACCGGCAACGTAATAAGTCACGCCGTAGGCATGCGCAAACAGCGTATCGGTTTCGATGGTTCCCATTTTCGTCAGCAGACCTAAACGAGCCCCCCAAGAGGGTAAGATATCATCCACGCCCCCGACTTGAGACATAATAAGCGGGCCGGAGTGTAGACCAATCTCCGGCGAGTACTTTGGATGTTCGACTTTTTCTGGCGGAGCTTGGGCCCATGCCGCCCAGCCACTTGCAAGAATGCAAAGAACAAGAAAAGCTTGGGTCGTGGAAATGGTTATTCGCATTTCTTTAATAGTAGTACTCTGACAGGAAAGTTTGTAGCTGTTTTGCGACGTGGATTTTGAAGCAGACCGAGGCGGGAGGAGGAACGGCTAGCCAACGGCGCTAACTGGACGACGACCAACGAAGGGCTGAGTCAAAAGACCGAGCACAATAGCGACAAACTTTCCTGTCAGAGTACTAAGCACCCCGTCATAAGTAACTTGACACTTTTTCTTGGTCTTTTGCGACGACTCTTCGTTGGTCGGCCTCTCGTTAGCCGCCTGCTAGCGTTTCGGCCTCCCGTCTCGATTCGTCGCAAAATCCACGGCGAAAAAGTGTCAAGTTACTTATGACAGGGTGCTTAGGATGTAAATCACTGATGAGAAAAGGACTTTCGATGAGTCGACGGCTTTTACAACCCTGTCCCGCGAAACCCAATTGCGTCTGCAGTGAAGATCAACAGGCGGAACATGCGATTGCGGTTTTTCCCTTACTAGGCGAGTTCGCGCCAAGCTGGGCTCACCTACGCCAGCTCCTCGACTCTTGGCGAGGTGCGAAGTTGGTGGAATCGCGCGAGGGATACCTTCACTATGTTTTCACCACGCCGCTTTTGCGCTTCAAGGATGATGTTGAGTTTGCATTTGATGCGGAGAAAAGGGTGATTCAGGTGCGCTCGGCTTCACGCCTCGGCTACTCGGATTTTGGGACGAATCGCAAAAGGGTTGAGGCCATACGGGTGGAGTACTTGAAGAAGATCTGACGGGGAACGGAGCCGGGCTCAGTGGGGAGGCTCAGTAGCGAGTCCCAGTGGCCGTTTCGCTTTCAGTCCAACAGCGCCGCGTGATGTTTTTTCACACTTCGCTTGATGGGACAAAAGTCATCAGTAGGTTGTAGATTCTTTTTGCAGAGATGGTGAATATGTTTGCGGGCATTCCGCAATCATTTGTTGAATTCGTCATTCTCCGCTCGTGCCATTGCGAAAAACTTCATTCAGGTGTTCGCTAGGAGATGTGGGAGGTGATTATGAAAGGTTTATTGGGTTCATTGATCGTGTTTATGGGGATGGTGATTGTGGTGGGAGCGCAGGCTCAAGAAACGAGCACAGCGCCAGCGCCAAGATCTGGATATTCATCGCCAGTGCGGATTATTCCGTCATTTGGTACGGCGAGTTTTGGGGTAACGACTAATTCGACCTTAAGCAATTTGGATAAAAGTAATGCCTTTGGTGTGCTGCTGGATTTTGGCGGAGGCGCCTTAGCGCTCGAGACGGGAATTCTCTCGCTGCAAACTCGCGGCGACGCTTCGGGAGGACAGGTCGCATTTCAGGTGGACTCATACGGAGTTCCGGTTTTAGCAAAGTATAGTTTTTCAGGAAATCCGACGCGCGGATTTTATGCGAAATTGGGAGCGATGCCGTTTAAACCGACAACCAATGGCAGCAATGTGGATGTGCTCGGAGTTGGCGGTGTCGGTGCCGCGATTCCAATCGGTGCCAATTCAGCCATTGATTTGGATGCCAACTACAACCACATCCTCAATCAAAACAGCGATCTGAGTAACGACTATCAGGGTTATACGTTCCTTGCTGGTTTATCCTTAGGCATCTAAGTCAACAGGTATCTAAGTCGACGCGTGGGTGAGAATTTTCGAGATTGTGAGTGAAGGCCTGGTGGCAGCATCAGGCTTTTTTTAAGCCGGTCTTCGGGAGGCGCAATGAAGACTCAGGATGCCAATCCTTCCCTCTGGTCAGAGAGCTCAGTCGAATTGCCATTGCCAGCACTCAATCGAAACCTGCAATGTG
>JAYVXN010000072.1:0-2530 GCA_043785085.1 Bdellovibrionales bacterium
GCGGAGAAACGAAAAAGGCGAGGCATATCCCCTGCGATATGTTGAGCCTTTTTCGTTTCTCCGCGGCGAAGAGCTGGCGGCAAAGACCAAACTAAATCGTCAAACCGACGCGCGCGAAGGACTAGGCGCGGCCGTTTAAGTGCGTCCTCGCCAAACTGTCCTGAGCGAAGTTACTTGTGAGTCCACTCGCGAATCTTTTCAAATGCATCTCGCTCTTGGTACGTCATATTCGACCAGCTTCGGCCAGTCACATTCGGATAAACTTCAACAATGGCCTCAAATAGCCGATGTTTCATTTCCGGAGGTAAATTGACCGGAAGTAAAATGTCTTCAAGTCGAGTCAAATTCAAGGCCTCACGCAATCCCGAGAGCTCATGCACCGGAGTTTTAGTGATTTGCACCTGAGACATTGCCTTAGACGCAATCGACTTATCCGCTGTCAAGATCGGATCAACTGCGACTTTGAGCAATAGCTCGTTGATTTTAGCCATCATGGCGCCAGTAATCCGGTCGGTTGTAGCGAAGGCCTCAGGGTCGTAGTTCACCGAGACTTTCGTAACGGCGTTGATCATCTCCATTGTCATTTGGCGAAAGTTTGGCTTCTTTGTCGAAAGTTTGCCAGAATCCGCAAGTGACTTCAGCTCCTTATTTACTTCATCACCAATGGAGATGAAATTCATATTGATTTCAACCCCCGGTGGAAGTTTCTTATGAGCTTCGGCGATTGAGGCCATGTCGACCGAGTAAATGCCATCCGAAAGCAGAATCATATTCGCCTTCTGAAATAATTTTTCCCGCCCTTGCTTCGATTTTTTAGCGTAACTCGAAGCCACCAATTCATAGAACTCTTCTACGAATTTGGTATAAGCGTTACCTTCGGGAGTCGCCGTGCGAAAGTTCATCATTTTTGAGATGAAAGCCAGGGCGTCTTCGCGCGATGAAATATGCACACCCTCATAGCGCCTGTCGCCGAATGGGACCAAGTATATCTCATTGACCGGACGGCCAATCGCATCTTTTTCAGAAAGCGCTTTGTCGACCAAGGCCATCAACAAGGCATCTTGAGTTTCGGCCTTCGTACCGCTCATGGAACCTGAAATATCATAGTAGACCACGCTGACTTTTCGCTCGATCGGATTCTTCGGATTTTCTACGCGACGGGTTTCAAGGCTGCCAATCGCAAACTGCCGCCCCTGAAGAGTCGGGGCAAACATATGTTCACCGGGTCGCAAGGTCAAAAGCATGCGTGCGAAATCAAGCGGATTTCGGGTGACAATCAGGTCCGTACGCGGCTTCGGTAAAATGCTGCGATTCAGAGTTGGCTGCTCCATCCATTGCGGTTCTGGAGTTGAATTCAACAATAGATCCGCAAACTCACTGACTGCGCCCATTTCAAGCAGCGGTTTTAAACGGCCGCGAACGATGTCTTCAGCAAGCTTGATATTCGCATCTGAACCGAGTTTATTGTAATCCTCACCATACTGTGAACGCAGCCATTCTTTGCCAATATTTCCAGGCAAACTTTTTACAACTTGGCTGACGATATCGTATTCTTTTGAGTTTTTATGCTTAATCTCATTCAGCTCGGAAATAATTTTATAAATGGCCGAAAGAGATTCGACCTCCGCCTTGGTCAGCGGACGTTGATCGGCCAAGGCCAGCAAGAGTTTATGGGCGACTAACAAGCGCTGTTTGGCATCGCGGGCCTTGTTTTGGGCAAACTCAGCTCGCGCTTCATTGACCAGGTTATTCAAGCCCGTGTACCTAATGAACCTCGCATCATTCATCATCGAGGTCGCATGTCGTTCGGATCTTTCAACAGCATTTTTCCAATTCGGATGTTGCGCCAAGGCTTTCAATAGCGTCGAAGCTTCTTTTAAGAAATCGGTCTGATAACCTTCGTAAACGAGATGCTCAAGTAGCATCAGCTCATTGCGCTTAAGAACTTTTTCAACCAATGAGCTTTGCGTTTCGGCGCTTTGGCGCTGGGTTGATTTCGACTTAAGAATTTCATCCAGCTGTTTGTGCGCTTCGCCATCTTCTCCGTTTGGATCTTCTTTACCGTCTTTCTTCTCGTCACCTTTTTTACCGTCTTTTTCGTCGTCTTTTTTACCGTCTTTTTTACCGTCTTTTTCGCCATCTTTTTCCTTTTCGTCGCCTTTTTCCTTTTCGTCGCCTTTTTCTTTATCTTGAGGATCCTGTTTCTCTTTCTCGCCTTGTTGCTCTTGCTGATCTTTCGGTGGCGGCGGCGGCTGATCCTGCTCTTCACGCTCCAAATCACTCGGTGCCGAATCTGAATCGGGCGTATTGTTTTTTGGAGTCATATCGAACGGAATCCAGTTATTCCCATCATAAACTTCGAGCCAAGCGTGGGCCGGATCACTTGATTGAACGACATGGTGCTTGACCCCTTCAATCGTGGTCATTCCTGCCGAGGTACGGCCGCCGGCAATTCGCACCTGAAGATTTAAAACATCACGAAGCATCAGTGCACCAATCCAGGCGGCTCCGTCGCAGTTGAAAACTCTCA
>JAYVXN010000073.1:0-2527 GCA_043785085.1 Bdellovibrionales bacterium
TTGGCTTAAAGTTCCGAATGCATGTAAAGCTCGCGGCTTTAATGCCAGCCCAGTTTCTTTAGAAAATAAAGAAATTTCCTCTCAAATTCAAAATATCTACGCATCCTACGGAGTTTAATAGGATGGAGCCGAAAATCATTCGATTTTCTTCGGAGGAGGTTGCCCTTCTCCGAAGACGGTTCGAAAAACTTGCTGAGGTTACATCTTTCGAAGCTGATATCGCGTTAGCGTCAAAAATCGCAAGCTATGGTATTTTTCGAGAGATCGGCACAGTCAATGATGAGTTGGCTCGCTTTATCTTTGATGTGGAAACGTCGAAACCTGTTCGCTTGGAATCCTTAAAAGCAGAATTGATTGAATGGAATGGACTTTTCGGAATACGGGCGTTTTCCACTGAGAGCCATCGATTAGAATTAAGAACAAAAGGATTCTACGAAGTAGTTCATCCAGAAATTTCTAAAAATGAAGACGGCACACTTCACTCTCTATTTATTTTCCCTGAGATTATTAACAAAGTCGCGCAAAGCGAAGGGGTTGAATTAGTCCTTGTAAAGTCGTGGGGAACAAATTCAATCTTTGGTGGCTTTGATCCGTCAAAAGGTTATTACCAGACGAACTTTTGGGAAATTGAAAATAACGACGCTCTTAAGTTTTCGGACCTCGTTCGACAGGGAAAAGTTGCGTTCATGGGAACCCATGATTTAGTTGCCCATATTGCGGGTATTGATCGACGTCATTGGCCGCTTCTAAAGAAAAATGCAGAAAGGGTTTACCATGCAATCCATTCGTATTTCAAGTCAGCTTCTAAGCCGAGTATATCAGCTCTTATCTTGCCATACACGATAGGCGTTGTTCTCGACGATCTGGCGCAGCCACCAAGCTACAGTTCTAAAAACCACATCGCTGTTTTAGATGAGTTACTGCGGAAAATTTCGAAGGATGAAATCCCGGAAAACATACCGACTTTGCTGAGGCAGTTTCCAGAGAGCTTTCAAAAAATCATTGATCTGTCTCGAACACCAAATATCGAGCAGAACCCCGCTGAAGTCAAAACTGCGATCAATAATCTGGTTCGTGAAATTCTCAACGCTTCGCTCGTGAATCCAGCTTAGATACTAGCCCAGACCTTGCTCATCCAACCCAATGCATCGGGGTCTCTGCAAATTAATTTGACCGACTGTTGGCAGCTGTATGGACAGCCCGTGACATTTAGATAAACGAGATCGAGTTCTTTCACATAGTAGTCTGGAAGATATGCGAGTGCGTGCCCGCGCTGAAGAAGTTTCTCCATAATTTTAAGTCCGCTCGCCTGGTAACGTATTTGTCTAGGGAACTTATCATCCCGCCATCCGTCCAATGAAGCGGAAGTCGAGATCTTTCCGAGCATGGCAGATTCAGGCGACACAAAGGGAAATTTTAAAACCTCTTCCACGGGAATTTTGGAAGTCTGGGTGAATTTTTTAAAAATAGGATGCTTTGCAGATGCACAGGTTTTGAATTCAACCTTGGACAAAGTTTTTGACTTAAGACCTTGCGGTACTTCGCCTGTGAGGATGCCGAAGTGAGCTTCGCCGTCTTCTACTTGCTGTATGACTTTGGTTTCAGTGCGAGTTAAAAATTGAAATCTCGAATGTGTAAATGCTTTGTGAATGTTTTCAGAAAGATTAATTCCAAAATGAGTGTGCAGGATTTCTTCAGCACTAATGACCACATTCAAAGTTCCCTTTTGGCCACTCAATTCAATTTTTGCATCTTCTTCTAATTGAACAATCAGTGCCGCTCGTTTCTTAAGTGCTAAACCTTCGGGCGTGAGCCGAATGTTTCGGCCTTGCTTATAGAAGAGAGAAATTCCTAACTCGTCCTCTAGGCGGGAGATTGCCTTACTGAGAGAGCCTGGGGATACATTTAAGCCTTCAGAGGCTCGATGTACATTTTCGTTCTGGGCGACCGCTAAAAAATAGCGTAGTTCAAAAATTTCCATAATCGAAACATATAGTGCAAATACGTTTCTTTTACAAGATGTATATTTAGGCTATTGTTGTACGAACCGCCTTCGGCGGGGATTGAACCCGCTCATATCATAATCAATCATGCAGTGGTGCACTTCGCTTGGTCCGGGAATAGCCGAATCAAGGCGCCTGGCCCGCTCTCGGAAACGCTTTTGCAGGCGTTGAGATTTTATTGGATTACAACGCCGGATTACAAATGGAACTGGCTATTCCCTTCTGATGACGATCCGATGACGCCGTTTCCGAAAGCTACAATCAACTTTGCGATCAAGAACGCCTGCGAGAAAGCGCAGATCAGAAAAGAGATCACGGCGAGAACCATACGCCATTGCTTCGCGACGCATCTTTTAGAACTTGGAGTTGATCTCCGCAAGATTCAGATGCTTCTCGGTCACTCGGTGATCTCGAGCACTGAGATTTACACACACACACACACATGCGCTCAGAGCATGTGCCAGAAATAAAAAACCCACTGGATACCATCGCAACCAAGATCAATTGGCGGCGATGACCAGTGG
>JAYVXN010000074.1:0-2525 GCA_043785085.1 Bdellovibrionales bacterium
CCGTGGAAACCGGAAACCCTGCCAAAGACCTTGCTTTTCGGGGGCCAAGGAACAGGTCTAAATTGAAGGCCGAAAATTGCCTATTGAACGGAATGGTGATGCCACCAGGACTCGAACCTGGGACCCCAACCTTAGAAGGATTGTGCTCTATCCAACTGAGCTATGGCACCGGAAGCCGCAGACTACCCCTCTTGCGGCGCGTTTATCAATCCAAATCGGCTTTTTCATCACTCAGATTGCGGTCATCTTGAGCATATTTCATTGTTGTTCTGACATCCTGGTGACCAGCTTCTTTGGCGGTAGCATTCCTATCCAGCTGAGCTACGGGACCAAAGAAGGAATGCCAGTATTTGAACCTTTATACTGGCCTTTGATCAAGGTGAACTTGTTAAGACATTGAGCTTCAAGCGAGCACCCTGCTAAACTTAAAAAATGCAGAAAAGATTTATCATTCCGATGCTGGCGGCCACTTTTGGCCTCTCTCAGGCAATGTCTGCGGGAATCGAACTGGCATCTGGAAATCCAACCTACGTGATGACAGGGTTTCTGACCGCCCCTGATGACCGTGTGCTTGAATTAGAATCAGGTCCACGCATTTACCAGCTCAAACGCGCCGAAATTCTACAAAATAATCCATTGCGAAAGCCGGCCAAAGTTTCAACCCAAGAAGTCACAATCAAAGTTAAAGCCAGCGACATTCTATCACTCAAATATCAAAAGAATTCAAATTTAAGGGGAAATAAATGAGAGCTTTTATCCTCATTTTTTTATTTGCTGCGAAACTTCACGCGGCCGAAAATTGCGTGCCTGGTTCATGGAGTGTCGTTGATAATAAAATCAGTCCTTGCGTCAAACTTTCTCAGAATGGCAAAGAATCTTTTGCGTACAAGGGCAATCCTCTGAATACAGAAATATTAGATTTCCTTCTCGACTACTATGAGCAACGAACCAAAAAAGATTGGGACGCTTTGAACGAATTGATGGGTAATGCCTTTGGCAAAGACAGCAAAGGCAATAAAGAAGATGCGGATTGGGCTCTCAAAACTTTTAAGGATATGGACGGTAACCCGCCCAATGATGACAAAGGCCAACCGATGTTGTTTTCAACGCTCACGGCTCAAGACGCTGATCATGTCGCTGACCTTAAAAAACTCACCGAAATTTATAATCAATTTCGTAAACTCACCCCGCCTTCGAACGCAAAAGCTCCGGCAGAGGTAAAACCAGCACCTCAGCAAAATACAGAGATAAAGCCTGCAACAAAGACCGCTCCAACAGTGAAGGTCTTAGCATCCAATGACGATTGGTCGAATGTTGCGGTGCAAAGTGACGTCAATCGGGATCATCGCCTCCCGACCCTAAAGAAGGAATGCACGGCACCCGCGGTCGTAAACGGGCTCGATATCTATTACATGTCTGAAAATTTCCATGCAGAAATCATTCCGCTTCGTCTCAAAGAAAAAGTCGATGGCAACTCGGATCTCCGCGAATTAGATTATCTGGATATTGACGACGGAATGATCTACACGCGCAAGATTTTCTCACGTGACGGCAAAACCTATTGGCGGGATGAAAACAGTCCTCCGAAAGATCACTTGGTTGAGGTCAGGTCGAAAACCCCTAACGAAATGCTCCCTAATTCCTCCAAAGACTTTCCGGCAACATGTCGGATTTCAAAAATGTTTGAAAAAAGTGGTGGCGTCGATGCGATTGAAAACCACGCTACTCGAAATATCCCAGCTAGTACAAGATAAAAAGGATGACCGCCATGAGCAAATTCAGCTGTGTTCTCACCATTCTCTGTTTCGGTTTTTTTCACCTCGCTCCAGCGCAGGCCGCAACACCAAATTTCAATGCCCTCAGCCAAGCTGATTTTGATGCCATTACGCTTGAGTTTTCCGCTAACACCAATCTTCACGATGTGATGCCGGCCAGCAGTATGGGTTCGATTTTTGGTTTTGAACTCGGTCTTGAAGGTGGCCTCACCCGCTCACCGAACACCAACGCCATTGTCCAGCGCGCGTCTCCGAGCACGGATGTCAGCTCAATCCCACACGCCGGTATATTGGGAGCCTTAACCGTTCCACTCGGAATCACCGTCGAAGCCAGTGTCGTCCCGGCCATCACGGCTTCGACTGGATCCTACAGTCAGTACGCAGTTGCTGCGAAATGGACGGCCACCGATATTTTGCTTCCAGACCTACCGATCAATCTTGCCATCCGTGGGTTTTATTCGAGTATGCAGTTGTCGTTCTCACAAACCATCAATAACTCTTCGACGGCAAACACTCCTGTCAATGCGACCTTGAGTTACAAAGGTTCAGTGACCGGATTTCATTTCATGGTCAGTCCAAAATTTCTACCGATTGTTGAACCTTATGCGGCTCTTGGTTTCGTTTCGGGTAATGGTCAATTAGATGTCGCGGCCGCTTCAGCGTCCGCCACAATCTTTCCAGGTTTTCCGAGTGGCGCAAATACTTCGGCAACTTCAAGCTCAAGCAGCTCGCATTTTATCTTGGGAGCCA
>JAYVXN010000075.1:0-8359 GCA_043785085.1 Bdellovibrionales bacterium
ACTTGCTCAGAAAATCTGGACTCAACGTACGGTGTACGTACGCCTCGTCCAGATTTTCCTGCGCGAGCCGCCACCTTCGGGCTTCTGGAGCATTCCGACCGAAAGTTTATGCAACATTGGGGTAAAGAGCAAAGACCCGCGCGAGGGACTAATTCGCGCCAGCGCCTAAAACTGTATCTTGAGGGTGGAGATTTTCATCCAGTTTCGGATAATCAATATTATAGTGAATACCGCGCGACTCTTTTCGGCGAAGTGCGCAACGAACCGACAACTCTGCCACTAAGGCAATATTGCGCAACTCAATGATATCAGGATGGAGTTTGAAGCCGCCGTAGTAGTCCTTGATTTCATGACTGATGGTTTCAAGGCGTTTCTGGGCGCGCTCAAGACGTCGGTTGGAGCGGACGATGCCGACGTAATTCCACATCAGGCGGCGAATTTCGTCCCAGACGTGAGAAATGACAATCATTTCGTCTTCGTTTTGTTCATCGGCAACCTGGGGCCGAATATTTTGTGTCTCCGGCCGTGGAAAATCGGCAAGATTTTCCAATGTGAAAAGCGCGGCATTATGTGAAAACACCAAGCATTCGAGGAGCGAATTACTGGCGAGGCGGTTGGCGCCATGCAGACCAGTGCAGGCGGATTCACCGGCCGTCAAAAGGCCGATAATATCGGTGCGGCCCTGCAGATCCGTGATAATACCGCCGCAAAGAAAGTGCGCCGCAGGCACCACCGGAATCGGGACTTTGGTCATGTCGATCCCAAGTTCGAGGCAGCGTTGGTAAATCACCGGAAAGCGATCTTTAATAAACTCTGGGGATTTTTTAGTCATATCAAGATAGACGCAATCTGCTCCAGAGCGTTTCATTTCAGCGTCAATGGCACGCGCCACAATATCTCGTGGGGCAAGAGCGCCGAGGGGATGACTTTTCTTGGCAAACGCCACGCCGTCGCCATTAATCAGCTCTCCACCTTCACCGCGAAGTGCTTCAGAGATCAGAAAATTTCGCGCGTTGGGATGATAGAGGCAGGTTGGATGAAACTGCATGAATTCCAAATTGGCGATGCGGGCCCCGGCACGATAGGCCATGGCAATTCCATCGCCGGTGGCCCCGGACCAATTCGAAGTATAAAGATAGGTTTTTCCGGCGCCCCCAGTGGCCAGCATCGTCATGCGCGCAAAAAAATCGATCAAAATCCCACGAGTTTTATCAAAAACTTGGACTCCTAAACAGCGTGAAGCAACAGTGTCAAATGGTGACAGGTCATGATTTAAAATCAGATCAACGGCAAAATGATGCTCTCGGATTTGAATATTCGGGTGAGCTTTCACTTTGCGAAGCAAATGCGCATGGATTTCCTGGCCCGTGTGATCCTGAACATGCACGATCCGGCGGTGGCTGTGGCCACCTTCACGCGTGAGATCAACTTTATCGCCGGCTTCATTTTTGATATCGAAGCGAATTCCCCAGTCGAGTAATTCTTGAATGCGCGCGGGACCCGCTTCGACAACGGCGCGAACGACGTCAGGCCGGCACAATCCTGCTCCAGCGGTGAGTGTATCTTGAATATGATTTTCAAAACTGTCATCGGCGGCCAGAACCGCCGCAATTCCACCCTGGGCCATTGATGTATTGGTCTGCTCAGCAGTGGTTTTTGAGAGAATGACGACTTGCCCCTGATCCGCCACTTTGAGTGCGTAAACTAGACCGGCCAGTCCCGAACCAATTACCAGAAAATCACATGATTCTACCATGGACATCTTATAGGGCTGTTCAGCCGGACTGTCACTTTTTTAAAACGGAGATTTCTTCGACTTTAGTCGGTCTAACTTTGAGTTTATTAGTCTCTGACTTGCTTCAGAGGACTTCATAAAAGTAGAATGTAATCAGGGACTTAATTTTTAAGTTCTTTTTGGGCGTCAAGGATATGGCTGGTCCAACGTTGAAAAAATCACGGATTGAAAAAAAAGGCACCGCATGCAAACACAATGGAAGGTGGTATTGCTCATTCTCTTGGTCGTCGCCGGCACCTTGGCGGCCTTGGTATGGCGGACGCAAAACCTGATTCTCGAAGACAAACTCAATTTCGTCAATGATGCTGCAACCAAGCAAATAGCGCCGGTCCGTAAGCTCGTGCAAATGCGCATGGACGATGTTAAAGATAAACTAATTCAATTTACACTGCAGCGCGAATCGACCGGGGCTCCGAATCCGCAGCTGCTCAATACCTTTCAGGTGATTTCGTTGGTCACGAGTGCAGATAACACCACTTGGAATCCGCTTTGGCTCGAGAAAGTCAGCGGTCTCAATCCAGAGGGTTGGCCGAGCGGCCATGAAATGACTCTCCTCAAGAGTTTGCCGTTTGCAAAGGTCATAGACGGCGAAGTCACCTGGGTGCGAAAATCCGACGCTAAAGGCAAACCCGTTTTCGCAGTGATGGTCTCAGTTGAGATTCGCGCGCCCACTCCTCTGGCGGCCCCTTCAGGTTTACCGGACTCCACTAACTATCCGGCAGTTCCGACTGCGAAAAAAGGCATTGTGGTCGGTTTCACCTCTGAAAGTCCGATCGCTTTTGCTGTCGACGATTTCAAAGGATCAACAAGTAATGTTTATGTTATTGACCAGCAGGGCTTTGTGGCGGCGCACACCGATCGGGCTTCAGTCGGCAGGACCTTTGCCGAAGATCCGATTGTGCAAGAAATTCATCAAAATCCACCTCGCTCCGGTTATGGACAGTTTCTCGATTTCAACGGGCAAAGTGTGCTCGGTCATTATGAGCCAATTGAGCACACTAATTTGACTGTCATTACGACCACCTCACTGGCGACAGCTTTGGATGTGCAACGATCTTATTTGCGGGTAGCGGGTGTGGTGGGTTTGGGTAGCGTTATTGTGGCCCTACTCCTCACTTTGGTTTTGCTGCGCGGAAGCGCTGATGACGCAAAATTCAATCCAGATGAAACAGTCATTCGCGGGCCGAATGTGGTGCCAGTTCTCACTCCACCATTGGTGAAATCGGCTCTCACTGAGCAGCTGCATAATTTATCTTCACTGTCGACCGGCAATGGTACGCGCTTGGCCAAAGGGGTAACGGATCAAGTTCGCTCTCAGATTTCGGCGATTTTGGGGCATGTACAACTTGCCCAAAGTAAAAGTCTTGATGGCGAAGTAAAAGAACATGCGCGTGCTATTGAACGCGAGGCCCGTCGCGCGGGTGAGGTGATTGAGAAAATAATGAAATTGACGGAGACGGGCGCGCAAGAACTGGCGCCCGTTAGCCTCAATTTGCTGGCCGAGGAAGTTTTGGGGTCGGTGGAAAAAAACTTCGCGCTTAAAGGAATTAAAATTCATAAAAATCTCACGACCACCGAAACTCTTCAGTTAGATGCAAGCCAGATCCAGACCGCACTCTTGAACATTCTGACCAATGCCGCCGAAGCCATGGCCAATCGGCCAATTAAGGATTTACATCTGAGTCTTACCCAAGAAGGTCCAAGAGCTAAGCTGGTCATTAAAGATACCGGTATCGGCATGACAGCAGATGTAAAACAAAACGTATTTGAACCTTTTTTTCGGGGCGCGGCTGATTCTGAGCATTTGGGCATCGGCCTTGCTATCAGTAAAAAAATCCTAAGAGAAAACGGCGCGAATATTGAAGTCGAATCGGTCGTTGGTGAGGGCTCGACGTTTACGCTTATATTCAAACCTCAATCGGCAGTTTCGACTAAGGCTAATTCGCCAAAAATAGAAGGTACAGTTCATGCGCTTGTCGCCGAGTTGCCGAGTCTGCCGATAAAACCGGTTCACACGCCACCGCCGCTCACGATGGCAAATGCCGTCCAAGAACCCCTAGTGATGTCAGCGAGCTCAGTGGAGGTTGAAATTCCGACGATGTCTAAAATGATGCCCGAAATGCCAGTCTCGTTTGGCGACTCCGGAATGCCGACGTTTCCGCCGTCGTTCGAACCGGTTCAGACGTCCTCGAATTCTCTGCAAGCGCCCGAATTGGATTTCAAAATTCCGAATTTCCAGCAGCCACCACCTATCGAAACGCCGTCGTTGGCGCCACCGCCATTGGAGAGCCAACTGGTTCAGCCTGAATCCATCACTTTGGATGGCCGCCCGCCGCTCGATGAAAAGGCTGCGGCCATGTTGCCGCCTATTCCTGGGCTTTCGGATTTATCTTTGGCTCCGGCAATTGTTTTTGAGGACAATAAAGAAGAAGAGGCGCACGCCGCGGCAGAGACCGAGCCGGTCAAAGAGGAAGCGGCCACGGAACTTCCTGAACCCGTAACGCATCCGGTTTCTCATGTCGATTTTCTCAAAGAGAAAGTGGCGGCAAGTTTTTCTCTGAGCCTCGAGGACCTGAAGCCGGGAATGGCTCCGGCGCCGGCGAAAGTGAGGATTCCAGCGGATCCTGGTACGCCGGTGCCTGAACTTGAAGAAAATTTTGTAAACCTGTCAGGTGATGACGAGGCTGACTCTTTTGCAGCGATTGAAATCAAACGTGACGTAAAAGGGAGTTCGACAAATACCGCCATCGATTTTAATTTTTCCGATATCAGCGAGGCGGCGCCGCAAATTCAGACCACGCAAAAGCCAAATGAGCATCATCCCTCGGACATTAAAGTCAAAGTACGACGTCCGAAGCTGAAGGGGTAAGCAGTGAAAATCTCGGAACTACGCTCAGAGTTTTTAATTTATGTAATCGATACCGATTATCGGCTGGCTCAGGCTTCGATGGATAATCTGAAAATGGCAGGTTATGATGCGCGATTTTTTCCGACGTTTGACTCGTCTCTGGGCGCCATCAAAGAACTGCCACCACATATTATTTTGCTCACTTACGAAAATATCGAAGTGACGGCTGAAGAGTTTATGGAGAAGCTGGCGGAGATCACTCCTGAGACATTGAGTCTGATTATGATCGGCGCGCACCAGGGAACCAAGGCTTTGCAGTTGATCGAAAATCAAAAGTGCTACGATTATCTGATTCGCCCCTATCTTTCGCCGCTGGATTTGATTTTAAAGGTAGATCGGGCTGTTGAACGTTTGTATTACCAGTTTGAAACCGAACAGACCAAAGACGCGATGCTTGAATTGCAAAATGCAAAAAACCAGGTCACCGCACCCGCTCAAGTCGCTACTGAAGGGGAACATGAGTTCGGCAAAATCGAATCTGACGGAGCAAAGAAAATCATTGCTCTCGGCGGCAGCGACCTGTCACTAGACTTGAATTCTCTTGAGACAATCCTCGATCGATTTTCTCGAGCAAATGAGCTCGATCAGACCATCCAGCTTTTAATGGAGTCAGTCAGTCACGAACTCGGCAACTCACCTATTTTGTATTTAAAATACTTGCCGCACTATTTGTCTTTAGTGGTGTCACAATCCATGTGGCTACCGATTGAAAAAATCCGCGGCATTGGTTTTGATTTGAAAAAAGAGAACCCCTCTGAATTGCAGGGGCTACTCCTGCAACCAGGGTCGATTGCTCAGCTCAAAACGATGATGGTCGAGGTCTTTCGGCGCGACCAGTTTGTGGCCTGGGCGCACCTTAAGGACGACGCTGTTTTGGGTTTGTTTGTGGTCTTTGAAAATCCGCAATCTGAGCGTGCGGAAAAGATTTTGAAAGTTTATAAGCAGGTTTTTGATCTGACTTACCGGCGCAATTCAATTCTCAAAGAAAAGCATTCTTTAGAGATTTTTGATTCACTGACAGGACTTTCAAACCGTAAGCATTTTCGCACGCAGCTGGATGATGAAATTACCCGGTCACGGCGCATTTCGCTGCCGGTTTCGATGATCTGCTTAGATCTAGATGGATTTCGTCAACTCAACCAAAAGGTTGGAGTGCCTCAGGCGGATACCTTGCTGAAGCTTCTCACTGCCGTTTTGAAAAAGACCGCACGTGCCAACGATATTTTGGCCAGGGTTGGCCCGGATGAAATGATCGTACTTTTGCCCCATACTGATCATTTGGGTGCGGCGAACAAAGCCGAACGTATTCGTCGCATTATTGAATCGACGAAATTTCCGATTTTGGAGGCGAGAGGTCTGCCAGCAATGACCGTCAGTATGGGTGTGAGTGAATATCCCTCGTTTTGCCTCGATGCCGAAGGCTTGCTGAAGACCGCCGATGAAGCCCTTCTTCAAGTGAAGCAGTCCGGTGGAAATAAAGTTTGTTTGGCTGCGGCGCCACCCGGTTTTGAACCAGACTTTGCATTGCCAGCTCGCCAGCTGGCCGCAGAGGGGTGACCAAGCTATGAAATGGCAGCGTCCGACTTTTGCACAAGTCAACCTCACAAATTTGCTTGAAAACTATCGAACGCTATTGGGACTATTGCCTGAACCGACTTTTTTCTGCCCGATGGTGAAAGCCAATGCTTATGGCCATGGCGATGTCGAAGTGGCGATGGCCCTCCAGGATGCCGGTTGTCACAGTCAGGGTGTCGGTCTGATCGAAGAGGGCATGCGTTTGCGCAAGGCCGGAATTAAATCGCAGGTTTTGCTCTTCGGAATGTTCGATGAGAGGTCGGCACCGGAAATGCTCGCTCAAGCTCTCACTCCGGTACTGTCAGATTGGTATGAACTTGAAATCCTGCAGAAACTATTAAAAAAACCGCTTAAAGTGCACCTGAAATTCAATACCGGCATGAATCGCTTGGGTTTTGAAGTTGGCGAGGCGCCCCGCCTTCGGGATTATTTTGCGCAAAATCCACTTTTTGATCTCGAGGGAATCTGCACCCACCTCATGCGCGGTGAAGATGCTGGAGTCTTGGGCGGAGAATCCGAACAACAGTTGATTCTACTTGAGGAAGCGATTGGCGTTTTCAAGGGCATGAATTTTTCGGTACATGCACTCAATAGTTCTGGGCTGATCAATTATTCCGAACGCATGAAACTTGACTTGCCAAGTCCGCAGGGCGCACCTTGGCCACTCGGGGCACGGCCGGGACTGGCGTTGTATGGCCTGACCCCCGCGACCATTGATCAGGTGCAGTTGCCGCTCAAACCTGTCCTCACATGGAAAACCCAAATCGTCAAATTGCACCGTCTTGAAGTGGGGGATCGAGTGTCGTACGGCGGTTCGTGGGAGGCTGCGAGAAAATCTCTCATCGGGGTTTTGCCACTCGGTTATGCCGACGGCTACCCGCGAGTTTTATCGAATCGGTCTGCGACTCTTTGTCATGGGATGCGCGCACCCGCGGTCGGCACCGTCTGCATGGATTATTTCATGATTGATTTGACGGATATTGAAAAGCTGCACGGTCAAGTGGCTGTCGGCGACGAAGTGGTCGTACTCGGCTCACAGGGTGAGCAGGCAATCTCCGCTGATGAACTCGCCGATAAAGCCGGGACGATTTCATACGAAGTCATGACACATATTTCTGATCGGGTTCCGCGAGAATTTATTAAATGACGATGAATTGACGCCGCTGATGAAGTGAGTGAAATGGAATATGCAGTCTATCGACAAAGAGTGAATCATGCCTTTGATGCCGTGTTCGGCTATTTTTGGCATGCGATCCTCCACGCCATTTTAGAGACCGGCGAGATTGCGACATTCGGAGCGGGTTCACTGCGGCTTTTCTTTTCGCGTCCCTTTCGATTTTCAGAATTAATTGCCCATATGGAATTCGTCGGAAATAAATCAGTTGGAATTATCATCTTGACCGGCACTTTTACCGGAATGGCCTTGGCCCTACAAATCTATTTGGGTTTCAGCAAAGTGAATGCGACAAGCCTTGTAGGGCCGACCGTGGCACTGGGCATTTGCCGGGAATTAGGTCCGGTTTTAACCGGACTGATCGTTGCGGCGCGAGCGGGCGGCGCCATGGCCGCGCGGATCGGCTCGATGCGAGTCACTGAGCAAATCGACGCTCTTGAAGTCATGGGAGTGGATCCTCGCCAGTACCTAGTCTCGCCGCGCTTGATAGCGGCAATTCTCACCATGCCATTGCTCACTGGCATTTTTGATATGACTGGAATTGGCGGCAGCTACTTTCTCTGTATTAAAGTCCTAGACATGGATGCCGCCTTGTTTTGGGATCGGACGGCACTTTGGCTCGATCCTTACCATATCAATGAAGGTCTGTTTAAAGCGGCGGTTTTCGGTTTGTTTTTTGCGGTCATTTGCACCTATCGGGGTTACAAAACTGAGGGTGGCGCAAGTGGTGTCGGTTCGGCCACCAATCGCGGCGTGGTTTCGAGTATGGTATTGATCATCATCTTGGATTACTTTCTGACTAATTTGCTCAACATGTTTTACAAACTGAGGGGCGGATGAGCGACGTCGTCACCGAACCCACACCGCAGACAAGCACCGAACTCGCCATCGAGATCAAAGATTTGCG
>JAYVXN010000076.1:0-8354 GCA_043785085.1 Bdellovibrionales bacterium
ATTCAATTGGCTTGACCAAATTTGCAGCTGATCGAAACAGTGGTCCAGTGAATATGTCCATCCTGATGCCTGAGACCAATACGGAAGTGAAGATCAAGGGCAAACTTGATAAAATGGCGCACAGTATTTTTGGTAGCAAAACGAGTGCTCCGTTTCTCGAAGCAGATTTTCAATGTTTGGATGCGGTTGACACCTGCACGGCCGCTCGCGTGAATTTAACCGAAACCACAACACCAAATGAAACTCATGCCACAGAAGTGATTCGCTCAACTGACGCTTACCTCTATGTCAAAGCCAAAGATCCCACGGCCTCAATGAACCCAGAATTTCAACGCTTCGTGAATATTTTGAAGAATACCATTGCAAATTCGGGTAGTGGCCAAACCGTGACAAACACAGTTCAGCGCTTAAAATTGCTGACGACTCACGTGATTAATGGCACCTCAAGTTTTCAAATTGAGATGCAAATGGATGAAACTCAATCGGGCTGCTCAAGAGTCACGCATCGACTGACGTGGTGGGGCCCACTGGTCAAGCCGTTAAATTCAGACATCGTGGAGCAGGAAGTCAACCGTCGCTCCGAATTTAGCAAATCGTGCAACGGTGATAATGGTCGTGGCGATCTAGGTGTTTCGATCACACGCTCACGCTTGATGCGCAACGATGGAAAGGGCAATTTGCAACTTGAATTGACCATCCATTCGAGCAGCGGTGCCGATGATGAAACCATTCTCCTCACCATTGCGCGGATTCACCAAGCAACGGCTTACAACAATCTATAGCCGTTAAGTTCGCAAATATATTTGCCATTTTCTCAACATGATGGAACGATATCGATCTTGGAGGAATCCTCGATGTCGTTCAGCATGCTTGAAACTGCTCCAGATTCTCAAGGCGTTAAGCCACTTGCTCCGGTTTTGTGTGAATACACTGACTTTCGGCAATTTCTGAAAGATGTTTATGAATTTCGTCGAAATGCTGAAGGAACCAGCATTCGTCCGTATTCTTATTCGACCTTCTCGGCCGCCGCCGATATTAAGTCGCCGAATTATTTGAAACTCATCATTGAAGGCCGCCGTAATCTTTCTGAAGATATGATGACTCGCTTTGCAAAAGCCCTGCGCTTGAATCGTGAAGAGGCGCTTGAATTTAAGGCCCTCGCCCGCTACGGCCAGGCAACCGAGCCAATTGAACGAAATCATTTTTTAAAAGATCTCGCTGACCTCCGGGCGCGCCGTGAATTTGAAGGTGGCAAAGTCAACGCTAAGTCCTGGGAGAAGGTGCCCGGCTGGATAGGCTGGGTTCTCTATGCCATGGCTGATCAAAAGGGCGTCGAGTTTGATCCGATCGCGCTCCAGAAACTGTTTCGCGCTAAAGCGAATCCCGACGATATCCGCCATTCACTGGCTAAACTTTTAGAATCCGGTGAATTACAAAAAAATGCTGAAACCGGTGAAATCACCAAGCCGCGCGATAACACGGAGGCCACACAAGATCTGCCGGTGTCACTGATTCGAAAACTTCAGGCCGAATTGATTTACTTAGGAATTGAATCTCTGTTTCGGGATTCACCGAAGGATCGTGAATTTGGCGCGCTCACTTTAGCCCTCACTCAAGAAGAGTTTGAACACGTGCGTTTTGAATTGCGCCAGCTGCGCAAACGACTGAATAAGGATATTTCGGTAAAAAGAATGAACTCTAAAGGCGAGCGGGTCTTTCAATTGAATATTCAGCTTTTTCCGGTCACGGAGAAAAGCGAATAATACAGCCTTTAAAGCCTTGGCGACCTGGGGGAGAATTCACTCGTTCATGAATCCTTAGGGTTGGGGGTCCAGTGATCGCCAAGACTTCAAAAGCTTCAGCATACGTTCCACTTCAGCATACGTTCCACAGGGTGACCAAAGAGCAAACATCGGACCAGTGACTGGTCAGCCCATCTCGAAATAACGGGCCACTGGAGCTGGTTTTTTTAGAGTACATGCTGCATTTGTGCTCAGCACCCGCCAGATTTGTCATAAGGTAAAAATTATACGGCTGGAGGCGGCCTCTCAAGTTTTGACTGAAACAGCAAAACCAATTAGGCTTTTCGGTTATGAATTTACGCACTTACTTCGATCTTGATGACTCCATTATTTACCTCAATTCGGGCACCCAATCAATTGCGCCACGTGAAGTGAACATTGCCGTAGAAAGTTACCGTCGTAAATGGGAGCGCAATCCGACTGATGCGCTGATCAATGCTTGGCCGCGTTTGTGGCAGTCGCAAAAGCACTTAGGTGGGTTTCTAAAAGCCGGTTTAGACGGAGCCCATTTCGAGCGTGATCTCACTGACGGCGTTTTTATTAAACCCGGTTCGCAAACGACTGTCTTTTGCACCGGACTCATTAAAAACTTGCATTCGAAAACTGCAATAAGCAAATATAAGGATTAGCGAGTTTTTATGAAGATTATGGCCCTGTTCGTCACCGCAGTTTTCTTTGTTTATAGCCCAATCAGTCTTGCCGGAAATCAAGGTGTTTACGCCCTCGTTGTCGACAAGGATTCAAGTGTCAAAAGTGCCGAGGCCTGTGCGCAAACGACAACAATTGAATTCAATCAAAATGGCAATGTGGCCTTGAGAAATTGCAACTCCAGCAAAATTTTGGCGAAATTTTCGCTCAGTACTTTTCTTCCTGGACTGCTTAAAAAAATCGAAACTTTGCCGGTCGAACAATTGGTTGTGGCCAAAGCTCCTGCGCCAAGCAAATGTCAAAATACGCACGTCATCGAATACTCAGTTTTTAAAGCTGACGGTACTGAACAGATGATTGCGAAAACAGAACAGTGCACTCAGTATGAATTTCAGCATCCAAATGCGGATGCACAGGCGCTCATGCAAATGTTGCGCACCAATCTTTACTTTTCTGAAGCAAACTGATTATCAGCCCGCGGTCAGCTGCCTGTTGCCTGCTTTAGTCCACTTCGCCGTGCGGTTGTTGGGCGAGAATAAACTCTTTGTATTCGTCAACAAAGGCTAACTGTGTTCTATCCTGAACGCGATCGATGTATAATACGCCGTCCAAATGATCAAACTCGTGCTGTAAAACCGTGGCAAAAAAACCTTCGGCCACAAGATAGTGAGAGAGGCCTTTTTCATCCAAATAATCGACAGCAACTTTCTTCGGTCTGAAGACCAGACCGCGCAGGTCAGGAACTGAAAGACAACCTTCCCAAAAACCTTGAACCTCGGCTTCTAAAACCTGCAATCGGGGATTAATAAACACTGTCCGCTTTTGGTCGCCCATGTTGGGGTAGCGGGAATTATCGCCGGTGAATTCAATGACTGAGAGCTGTACGAGTTCGCCCACTTGTGGTGCGGCAATTCCTAAGCCAGAAGCGGCGTGCATGGTTTCGACCAAATCCTGGATGAGGGTATTGACCATATCGGAGCCAATTTCGGCAGGAGTCAATTCTCGTGAACTTTGTCGCAAGAGCGGGTGACCCATTCTTAAAATTGGACGAATTGCCATATTATACTCCGAGTTCACCCTGTGCCCACGGGTGGCCAGGAGGTCTGAACCAATTGAGGGCGTTCAGAAACCGCGATTTTGCGAAATAAGGAAGCGCAAAAGATCCACCGCGATGGTTGATGCGGCCAATCTCAATAAACCGGACTAATGCCGCGAAGTTTGCAGCTTTGGGAGCCAGCAGGCGTCCATTCGCAAGCAGAGTCTCGCCACCATTTTCGAAACGAAGCAAATGGGATAAAGCCGCAGACGAGAGCTCAACCGCCGCCTCACACGAACTGCGCGGGGTGAGACCATAGGGGTAGGAAAGTGAGAAAAATTTCTTTAAATCCGAAATATAAAGCGGTACCGCTTCTTTGAGAAACCAGGAGAGCAGGGCGGAATTGTTTTTGCTCTGCAGGCGTGCGATGTACTCACGTGAGAATTTCTGCAATTCATTGGCCTCAACTCTGGCAGCAGTTTCAAGCACCGCCGACGACCTGGCCAAGCGCCAATCGGTCAAATAATGCTGCACCGACAAAGCTGTATCATGAGCTTCGCCGATCGACCAGACATCGCCCGGATAAAGAATGACCGGTTGCGCTCCGAGCTTTTGCAAAAAAAGCTGAATTTTATCCGGCGTATTGATCTCATCATTGCAAAAATAGTTTTCTTCATGACAAAAGCGAAAATAGCCGCCCGTTGGCAAAATAAACTGAGGCTGCAAAATCTCAAATTGCATTTTCAGGGCACGAAGCTTGTCGTCACCCATGCGCCGCCGACCAACCGCTCCACTGACCATTTTACTGTCAGAACCATTGGCAGGTGTTCCGAGGTTGACGTAGGTGAAGGGCGCGAGCAATACATCGGGTTGACCAATGATTTTCTGAATTGCCATGAGCGTCGATTTCTTTTCAATCTCGACGCTCGAAAGATTCAGAATGGTTAAGCCGCCAACTTTCACACAGCTCCAGGTATGGCCATTGCCATCGGCGACCGATAAAAAGGAGAATCCAGGAGCTAATTCAAACCATTCATGCGAGAGCAATTCGTGAGTTTGGCGGAAGTTCAGCTCCCGCAGCGTGCTGGCGCACCGGTGCGACATTGTTGCCGGTAAAAGTGTATTAATACGCCAGCGGTGTGATTCAGGAATACTCAAAAGCGTCGGAAGGTGAAATCGATCCGAGCGGTCACTTGTAAAACCGAGATGTGTCACTTGTGTAAAATCTGCCGCTTGAAAGACCGTGGGAGAAACAAGGCGCCAGCCATTGTCAAAGGCCGCCCCATTGAACCAAGGATCCATCATCAGACAAACGCCACCGTGGCGAATCACAAATGAGGCATGATTCACCCATAGAATTTCAGTTTTAATGTCAGCATCCGAGGCGAGGTCCGTTGTCATTGATTAAGACTAGCCCTCGACATTTCAGTTGGCAACTCTTTCGGTCAATTTCGCGCCTCTTGGGATTGAGATTTTTTCTCTTCTGCGACCCGCTGATAGCGCCCGACGAGATCACACTCAGCGAGAATATGGGTGCGGATGGCCTCGAGAAATTCTGCCTTGCCGAGACCGGCTTTGAGATTCAATTCTTGATCGAGAGCGAAGAGCTTAAAGTAATAACGGTGCCAGCCGTGTCCAACGGGTGGCATAGGACCAATATAACCAATCTTTCCAGTTGAGTTCATTCCTTGCTGGGCTTTAAACGGACTCTCCAGATCAGCTTCCTCCGGGATAGCCTCGGGCAGAGATTTGATATTGGCGGGAATATTATAAAGCAGCCAGTGCACAAAGGGTTCAGACTGAGGGGCATCGGGATCTTCACAAAGAAGTGCAAACTGCTGAGTCCGATCACTACGGCTCTCCCACGCGAGGGGCGGCGACTTGTCAAGGCCCTCTCCGGTAAAGTCTTTTGGAATTTCACTTGCGTCGCGAAACGCGGAACTCTTCAGAGTCAGCATTGGGACCTCCTAGTGGTGGCGGCGTCTTTCGCGCGGTTTTAGTAAACATGATAAGTTGAGAGAAGCAAAGTCTCAGGCAGTTCAATTAGGCAATAGGCCGCGTTATTACGATTTGCACTCAAGTGCTAAAAACTCGCGAATTTTCATGGCCGTCAATTTCGCCTGCTCATCGGTGGTCGCAAATGCCGTAAACTGATCGGCATTGGCCCAGGGATGTTGACGATGCTGCGGGTCACTTTCATATCTCGGGAAAATATGCCAGTGAAGGTGCGGATCTTGATTGCCGAGTGAGGCATAATTAACCTTCCATGGGCGAAATGCCGCGGCCACCGCTTTGCCGGCGCTCATTAGTTCATTAAAAAATGCCGAGCGAATGGGTTCAGACAAGTCATGCATTTCACGAGCATGGTTTTTAAAAAACAAAACGGCGTACCCTGAATAAAACTGGTGATCACCCACGACCAGGTAAGAATTGCTAAATTCATGAATAAGACGCGGGCTTTTCTTGATGTTCTCAAGACGATCACAAATTACACAGTTCATCCGAAGACCTCGGTTTCCTAGATTGCGTTGAGAGTAAGTCACTCCGATCACAGTCGCAACCAAATCGGCGCCTAACGCAGAGCGAGTGGTCGCAGCCAACTCTCCCCAAACGCTACAAAATTTGCTATATTTGTTGGTATGAAAAAAACCTACCTAAAGCCTTCAGACAGTGAACTGAAAAGTCGCCTAACCCCTTTGCAGTACGATGTGACCCAAAACGAAGGGACGGAGCGGCCATTTCAGAATGAATTCAATGACAATAAGCAACCCGGCATTTATGTCGACGTTGTTTCTGGTGAGCCGCTGTTTTCGTCGTTAGAAAAATATGATTCTGGGACAGGTTGGCCGAGTTTTTTCAAGCCACTCGCAAAAGAAAATGTCGTTGAAAAAGAAGAAGGTCGCTTTCTTTGGAAGCGCACCGAAGTGCGCAGCAAACATGGCGAGTCCCATTTGGGCCATGTGTTCAATGACGGCCCCGAACCGACGGGCTTACGCTATTGTTTAAATTCAGCGGCTCTGCGCTTTGTTCCTCTCGATAAAATGAAAGAAGAGGGTTATGATGAATACCTATCCCATTTTCCCGGGCATGCGGAGTCTGTAGTCCCAACCGCGCAGAAATTCGAAATTGTGACTTTTGCGGGAGGCTGTTTTTGGGGCGTTGAAGAATTAATTCGCGCGCTTCCGGGAGTACTTGAAACCACTGTGGGCTATACGGGGGGACAGGTTAAAAATGCAACGTACGAGCAAGTCAAAACTGGTCAGACAGGTCATGCGGAATCCATACAAATCAAATTTAATCCGCAGCAGAACAGCTTCGAAGAAATTTTACGCTTTTTCTTTCGCCTCCATGACCCGACCACGGTAAACCGGCAAGGTGGCGATGTGGGCAGCCAATATCGCTCCGCGATTTTTTATCATTCGAATGAGCAAAGAAAAGTGGCTGAACGCGTGCGCAGTGAAGTGGAAAAGTCGGGCAAATGGAAGAAACCGATCGTCACCGAAATAGCACCAGCCAGTGAATTTAATTCTGCCGAAGACTATCATCAGGATTATTTGCAAAAGAATCCGGGCGGCTACACCTGTCATTTTGTGCGGGATTAAGTCTGCAATTGCGACGCTGGAAGTGACCATGAGAAAAAAGCGAGTTGTGACAGAGAAAAACGCTGGACGCATTTCAGTGTCGATGGTTCTGCCATTTGAATATCGTTTCCAATCGAGCCAAAGCGGCGAACCACAAGAATTGATTCTCTTACTTCATGGCTATGAAGAGTCCGGTCAGAGGATTTTAAGAAAATTACAAGCCGTGCTCGGTGGTAGATACGGCTCAAGCGTTAAGTTTGATTGAGTTTTTTAAACAGAAACCGCCCCTGATCTCTCCGGAGCGGTCTCGAGCCGAAGAATTATTTCAATAGCCCTTCGCTTTTCAGTGTGGTCATCGTTGCCGGACGAGATTTCACTCGCTCCATAAATCCCATTAGAGCTGGCCATTTTGTCAGATCTAATTTTAGCATCTTTGTCCAGTTTAAAACCGTGTACAAATAGGCGTCGGGTGCCGTGAATTGGGTGCCCATTAAAAACTGATTGTTTTTAAAATGGTTGGCGAGAAAATCAAATTTCTTATGTAGGCTTTCGATCGCCATGGTTTTGAATGCGTCGGGGGTTTGCGGGTCCCAAAGTGGGGAGAAACCTTTGTGTATTTCGGTTGCGACAAAGTTGAGCCATTCTTGGCAACGATATCTTTCCATTCCGGCTTTCGGCACTAGCTTGGCTTCAGGACGAAGATCAGCGATGTACTGCATGATCACGGCACCTTCAGTGAGCAGCTCACCATTGTCGAGCTCCAAAGCCGGCACCGCTCCTTTGGGATTTTTTTTGTAGTAGTCACCTTCTTTGAATTTATGTGTCTTGAGATCAACTTGTTCAATTTCAAATTTTACTCCAGATTCATTCAAAACGATGTGAGGAGCCATTGAGCACGCGCCGGGCGAGTAATAGAGTTTCATTTATATCTCCTAGTAAAGAGTTGAATACTGATTCTGCGCTTGAGTTACTGAGAGGACAAGGCTCGACACAGAGGCTCATGTATGATGCGAACGATAAATCGAAAAATTCATATGGTGCTCTGGCTCAACGACTTGCGACAGCCACGGTTGTCCAGACTCGATTAAATGCCGAGACATACGCCCTCGACCAACGACGGCGATCGCCCGGTTTTGCGCGATCCTTTTAAGATCGTTGAGAGATTTTTCAACAGCTTGACATGAACCAAAATCATAAATGAAGTAATAATCGGCAGATTGCAGATGAAACTCTGGTGCGCTCAAGTCGGCCCAGACCAAAGTGATATTTTGATATTTTTTCCGCCCC
>JAYVXN010000077.1:0-2515 GCA_043785085.1 Bdellovibrionales bacterium
ATTCACATCGTCTATATGCAATAATTCGATCGGAATAGAATCAAGAGTTTTAAAAAAACCTTCGAGCGGGGATCCGTCTGCTTTTTTGGTTTTCGGAACAGCGAGATCAAAAGCCGCACCGCTGATTTGCAATTCGTTAAAACGTAAATGCCCTTGAAGCAGCTGAAAAAAACTAATATTGAATCGGACACTTTTTAGTTCTACCGGAGACAAAAACGCGCTGATTTCCTCTTTCGGAAAAAGTTTGACGTTTTCCAGGGTCGCGCCTATCGGAAACACATGTAAGTGCACGGCCCCTGGCAAAACTCGAATAGGCGCGTGTTTTTGCGTGAGATTTTCAATTTCAACCAAGACCCAGGATTTGATTTTGGGAGTCTCATAGCGGCCCAAAAAACCGAGTAGAAAAAAAATACCGGCAGCAAGTCCGATTTTGACCAGGAGCAAGCGGTGCTTTTTCAAAAGTCACCTCCTAACCAATCAGCCAAAAGTGATTGGGCGGATTTATAATTCGGCCGGATTTTAACGATGCTGCGAACCAGATCAATTGCCATGTCACTTTGTCCAAGACCCCAAAGCGCTCGTGCGCGAGCATAGACCACTGTAAAAGTAGATTCAGGATCTCCTGCGTATTCGACCTCGAGGCGACTAGTTTCATCGAGTGCAGCAAGATATTGCCGGCCCTTGAGCAAAAGTTCAAGGCGCAGCCAATCGACGCGTGACTCCGAAGGCGCAAATTCGAGTACGGCCACGGCATCCATGAAAAAATCCATAAATGCCAAAAGCAGGGCAAGGTCATAGGCGAATTGCGGCGCAGATTCGACGGCGCGCAAGGCTTGTTTTACGAAAAGTTCTTTTATTGATTTTGTTTCCGGGGTGAGTTCAGTGAGTCGGATTGCCATCTCTTCGCTGACGTCCGTCATGACATTGGTGTTGCGCGCGACGACATCGCGGGCCCAGCGTTCCTGATATTCGGCTTCTGCCTTTTGCACCTCTTGGTCACCTGGAAAAATCGCGTTGAGTTGCTCTAAAATTCGCCGTTCCTCCTCCAACATACGCTGGCTGCGTACGTAGTCGAGACGTTCATGGAGCGAGATTTTTTTCGCAGCGTACTCCAGCTGAATGCACACGCGCCGCTCTTCACGACGTTGTAAAAACAGCGGATCCCAGCGATCCACTTGACGAGAGAGAAGAATTTCATCCAAAGCATCTTGCGCCTGCAGGCCTTCGGCAATGGCCTTGAGCTCGATACTGCTAGGCAGAATTCGACTGCGCCCTAAAGCTTCGGCAAACTGCGCCCAAGGCAAATACCGCTCTTCCAAAAGAAGCCGTTCGATTTGCTGAAAGAGAGAAGCATAAAAACCGCAGTGAAGTAAAAATTGCGCCAAAGTGAACTGTTGTTGGGGATTATAAATATTTCTCTCCCAGCGGCGCAACAATTCATCCGCCACCAGTCCGGCATCACCCAGATCGTTGAGGAGACTTTGGATTTCAATTTCGATCGCTGGCATCGACAAAGAGTATAATCTCCTCGGTCCAAGTTGCAGGGTGAAATGATCTCTCTATTATCAACAACTTAGGTTGAAAATGGGAGCTTGATTTTCATTCACACGATAGACTTGGACGAGGCAAAAAAAGCTGGTCCAGAAGGCGCTCTTATTGACTCCCGGCCACGACCTTCGTCGCAATTAGATCACGGTAATGGAAAGTTGATTTCGAAAATGGTCCAGGTGTGGCGAGTAAATCCACCAAGACTTTCGCCACTTTTTCCGGAGGTGTGAGCTGGCCTTGAGCCTTGAGTCCGCGAAAACGCTCTACTTCTGGAAAATCATTGCTCGAAGCGGCGCGAATTTCGTTCTGCATGACAGTGTCCATAACTCCAGGATTAAAACTCAAGGCGCGAAAGTTTTTCTTGCTGATGTTTTCACGCACCAGAGTTTGCGTGAAGTTTTCAAGACCGGCTTTGGCTGCGCCATAGCCGCTCCAGCCTGGTTTTGGATTTTCGACGACACCTGAAGAAATATTGGCGACGGTGATCATTCCTGAGAAATCCGAGGTTGCACGCAAAAAAGCGTTGGTGAGCAATAGCGGTGCAAGCAGATTGACTCGCAAGTTTTTTTCTAGCTCATCTGCGGGAAGGGTCCCGACGAGCTTAATTGGCGTCAACATTCCGGCATTGTTGATCAAGCAGATCTCAGTGTAATCCTGCAGTTTCACGCTGCTGAACAGTGCCGCGATCACTTCTGGAATTTTTTCTAATTCACTGAGGTCAACCAGATGTGTTTGTAAAGACGGCACCTCGATGGCAGGCGCTGTGCGAGAGAGATTGACGACCTGATGATCAGGCGCCAATCTTTGCGCCAACGCTAAGCCGAAACCTCGCGACGCCCCCGTGAGTAGGACTAATTTCATTACTTTGAATTCACTCGTTCAACGTAATCGCCGGTACGCGTGTCAACACGCAGAACATCACCTTCGTTGATGTGCATTGGCACGTTAACGATGTAGCCGGTTTCGA
>JAYVXN010000078.1:0-2496 GCA_043785085.1 Bdellovibrionales bacterium
CCAGCCTAGCCGTCCCGATATGCAGATTATTAAACAATTGAAAAATCGCCTGCAACAGCTGGATGAACTGGTCGGCAAACTGACCTATTCACTGCGGGAAATAAAAAGCTTCGGAGCTCGGCAAAGGCCAAACGCGCAATCCGTTCGCGCCAATATCATTCGCCTATCGCAGAAGTGGCGAAATCCGTAAAAGTGGCAAACGAATGAGCAAAGGCCAAGGCGGCTTTAGGCAAATTGGCTTGCCAATCTTTATGGGCATTTTCATCGCTGCCATCGGTAATGTATTTCACGCAGGCAAACGGCAGATTTTCTAAAAGGCAAATCTTCGCTAAGGCATAGGCTTCCATATCCACGACGTCACATGGGACTTTCAATGCCCCGACTTCAAAACTATCACCCGTGCCACAGCATGTTTTAGGCAGACCCTGAAAGGCTTCAAGCACTGAAATAATTTTTGGAATGGACTCAAAGGGTGTGAGCCCGATTTGAAAACCAAGTGGACTCAAATCCATATCCCGCTGCAAAAAGCTGGTGCATTCAACGACAGAATGAGTCGGAAACGTCGCGCTCCCGGCCGTACCAAAGTTCAATACAAATTTCGGACGACGCTCAGAAATCGCGCGCATTAAGACGTAGCTGGCATTCACCTTACCAAGACCCGTGAAAACGACGCGTGCGCCTTTTTTTTGCAATAGACCCTGTTCTTCAGAGGGCATTGCAAACACGATGAGAATCGAATCTAATAATGCAGGACTGAGTGAACTTCTTGATTTTTCCATAACATCCGATTCAATGATTTTAAATTAATCAGGACACTGAGATTTTCAACTGTATACCCGGCACGTTCGCAGAGTTCAATTGCCGCGAGTAAAGTTCCGCCCGTCGCCAAGACATCATCCACGATCAGTACTCGGCCTCGTCCCGGCTTCACTTCCAAAACTGCTTGTCCGTATTCGAGTGAATAGGCTTGTGCATGCACGGGCGGCGGCAATTTTCCGGCTTTGCGAAGTGCCACAAAGCCCTTTTTAAATTTCACCGCCAGCGCCGCGCCGAGAATAAAGCCGCGCGATTCAATACCAATAATATGATCAATGCCGCTCAAATCAAACGGAGCGACCATTTGTTCGAGCGCATACTTTAAGTGCTCGTGTGATTGCAAAAGAGGTGAAATATCGCGAAATAAAATGCCTGGACTGGGAAAATTCGCGACTTCAGTAATCTTTTCTTTTAAATCCATACAGTCTCCTGGGGTGGTCGTGATTTTGGCAGAGACCTCACGGATGGGTCAACCTTTTGCGGCACAAAATTTGGATGAGAGAGGTGCTTGGCGCACTGGTGAGTTCACCCGCCGGACCACTGTTCGCATTGTCATGGAACCTGCAAAAGCCCATCCTGTTGGGGTTTTAGGTTTTCGTTTATTCCGAGCCCTGCCCTAAACCGTTGCCGGCGTCAGTGATGGCACTTGCGCTCTCGTTTCCGCTGGCCGCGGCGGAGGCGCGTCGACTTGCAACTGAAAACCTTCGAACTGAATCGAAGCCATCTGCCGCACCAGCCTTTGCAGCACATTTTGCAATTCACCGTTCGCGAGCGCAAAACATTCTTTACCCTCGGCCGTTTTCGCAGCCCTTCGCAAATAGCCATTCTCCGATAGAAAATGCAGATGTTTGAGCAAGATCGACTGATCCCATTTCAAAATACTGACCACTTTTTTCACCGGCAGATAATGCCCGCGCTCACGCGCCAACAAGTTTAGGACTGTCACCAGCAAGGGCACAGACAACTGACTTTCGGGGCCCGCATAAGCGACGACGCCAGAATTCCGTTGATCCACGAAATAGCAAAGTTCAGCTCCTAACAAAAATAAATAAGAAGCAATCGAAAACCATAAAAATAAAATCGGCAAAGCGGCCAATGAACCATAAATACTGTGCCCCATAGAGTAGGAGGCGTAAAAGGTATAGCCTTGCTTTAAAGCTTCGAGGCTAAAACCAGTTATCAGGCCAGCCTTCCAGGCGGCATTCCAGCTGACCGCCGTGTGTGGAACGATATAGAAAATCAAAGAGAAGAGCAGACCCGAGATCAACAGCGGTGCAAGAGTGAAAAATAATTTCAAACCGCTTCCTAAAAAACCCAAGCCATGC
Organism: Bdellovibrionales bacterium; assembly: GCA_043785085.1. Lineage (GTDB taxonomy): Bacteria > Bdellovibrionota > Bdellovibrionia > Bdellovibrionales > JAMPXM01 > JAYVXN01. Next base: position 2,142 of record JAYVXN010000078.1, read on the forward strand.
ACGGCGCCGGCCAGATAGGACGTCATGGCCAAGGAGCCCGTGATCAACACGGGGCCTAAAATCAAAAGTAGCAAATACAGGCCGACACTTTGCTTCAGACTGCGTGAATGGGTCACACCCCAAATTTGATTGAGGGCATCTTCTATTTTAGAAATCATGTTCAAACTTGTATAAAGAAAACCTAAAATACCGAAGATCCCAACGGTCTTTGCGGAAATGTGCGACTGGATCTGCTGTAAGTATTCTCCGACTTTATCACCAGCGCTTGGCGCCAGATAATTGATGACGAATTTTTCCAAGATTGGCGTAAGGCTCGCAAAGCCGCCCCAAAGCGAAAAGACCAAATAAGCGACGG
>JAYVXN010000079.1:0-2489 GCA_043785085.1 Bdellovibrionales bacterium
GACTTGTTGAAATTCGTCGGATGAGTGGCAGGTTCATTTGTTAAGCTACCATTTCGTTTGAGTCAATTCTTTCTTGTTTATGCTCTGTCAGTGATCTAATTTTTACCCACAGTCCTGGTAATGCACGATATCCGCGGACTCGTCGCATTCTCTTTTCTGAGTTCAGGCAGTAAGTGGCAAGCCAACGTTGAAAATGATTGGAGTCTTTCCAGTGTTTAACTCGTCTCATATCCTCCTCGATGAGTGAGTTGAGGGATTCAATTGGGTTCGTTGTCGAGAAGAAGGCTTTCAGTTCCTTGCTCAGCTTCAGCTCGTGAATCGTGAGTAGGTTGCTTTTGGCCTCCATGTAGCTGTCATATGCCGAGCGGTTGAGCCGCTTGAGTTCAGCCTCAAGGTTGTCAGAGAGTATCTTTGCCTCTGCAAGGTCACGTGCGTCTTTCAGTGCCCAGAATGCTTCAAATCGTGTGTAAAACTGACTATCTGAAAACCTGGTTTTAGAAAAGCCGAAATGTGGTACCGGGGACAAGTCTACGACTTTTATCGCCGTCCCTGCCAATTGCCGCTCTCGATGAGGCCAGATCACATGTTCAAATCCGCCCAATTCGCGCCCCAGCAAGTTTTCTTTTTGTTCACCTTCAATCCAATCCAGTGAGGTTGACTCAGTCGGACTCTCATCATAGCGTTTTACTGAATTCACATTGGGGTGGCTTAATGAAAAAGATAGTTTTTTTGCTAAGTTGCAGTTTTAGTTTCTCAATTTATGCGTCCGATATGCACCTTTCGGTTGAGGAGCAGATCGAACGCAACGACTACTTATGGGCGAAGGCAACGGTTGAAAAAAATGCGGCTGTAATTGCGCCGATGATGGCTGATGATTTCATTTTCATCGACTGGGACGGAATTCATAAGGATGCGAAATCAGAAGAAATAAAGATGATAAAGGACCCGCAAATAATCTACACAAAAATGATGATAGATGAAATAACTGTTCGCCACGTAGGTGATACGGCGGTTGCAATAGGAAAGCTCACGATGAGCGGTACAAGCCATGGGCACAAGTTTGATGGACAATACGCGTTTAATGAAGTGTGGCACAGCAAGAGCGGCAAGTGGCTGGCGTCAGTGGAGCAGGTTACTGCAATTCGAAAATAAGCGGGTCCAGAAAGACTTGGTTGACCTACCTCGCCTGACCATTTTCGCGCGTACAAGCTAACCCAGCAGGCATAAGAATTTTTGTCCACGAAGCAATATGTTAATGATCTTGATTTGGTGACCAATTTTCAGTCTCAGATCGTCGCCATTTAGGCGGCGATCCATTTTACTGGGAGGTCTTTTCAGCACTCCATTTGCTGTTTATATTGTCGAGATACCAATTGAATTGGCTTAGGACATTATGGCCAAGAACAATCCTGATCGATGGGACCTCTTTCCGAATCTGAGCAAGACTGTACGAAATTACAATAGAATCATGAACTTCAGCATCGCCAAATCTCAACGACTTCATTGAGTAAAGTTTGGCGGTCCCATGCTCGCCTGTACCATCACCCATTGGAATTTCTTGAATGAAAGTAAACTCTTCTGGGTGCGCATCTACAATTTCCGAATCCACAACTGTAAAACCGGCACCCGTATCCCAGAAAGAATCAACCTGAACACCAGCTACAGTGAGTGGGAACCCAATCCATTTTCCATTATAGCGCACTAGTGGACGCGCCTGGTCCGTTGGAGGGTAAGCGTCCGTCAAAATCTCCTTTTTTGTGAAGTCATAAAATAAAGCCCTTATTTGCAAAATGTCATTTCCAATCAGACAAGGGACCACAAAACTGTCCTGTCGCCGGATGGTGTGATTTTGCATAGTTAATCCGCCAACTTGGGTTTCGCTGATACGGATCAAGTCAACGGGAACATTGTTGCCTGTCACGCCCGTTGTGATGTCGCTACCTACCTTGGGGTATAACTCAAAGGCAGGGCGGGCATTAACCGCAGAAATGCGCGCGCCGCTATCCAGAATGCACTTATCCATCACTCCATCGAAGTTGGCGCTCACCCATATCTGGCCTGATCCACCAGTACCGGAAACGGTCTCAAACTTGATCGATTCGCCAGCATTGGCTGCAAACGAACATATAAGGCCCAAAAACATAAATCGTAATTTCATTCAACCCTCCAGGCGCACACTCATATTCTTTTTATTGCTAAAAGTGCAATATTTATTATAAAAGTATCCTTTATATATACCTTTTCTACTGGATCAGATACATGCGTGACACAAGACCAATAATTGAGGCCATTAAACGAGCATTAAAAAAGCGAAAGATTACCTATTCCCAATTGGGTCATCACCTAGGGCTTTCGGAGATCGGCGTTAAGAAGATGTTTCAATCTGAGGATATGTCGTTGGGTCGCCTCCTCAAGATTTGCAGGCTATTGGATGTCCGCGCTGAAAGCATCTTTGGCGCGATTATGGATCAGCCAATGCAAATAGCTCG
>JAYVXN010000080.1:0-2487 GCA_043785085.1 Bdellovibrionales bacterium
TTTGTCTGAATTAAACCGCGTTTCGGACGTCTTCTAACTTCGACTCAATCTTCACGTTCAGAGCATCAAGAACGCGTTGAACCTTTTCAATTGAAGATCCGTGATATTCGTTTCGCTCATCGCGTGATACTTGTGGCTCCGACACCGCTAACTTATCTGCCAAATCTTTCTGAGTCATTCCCTTGTAGATTCGAAGAGCGATCAGGGTTCTGCCTAAACCATCAAGATTAACGAAAGGATCAAACTGGCCTCGTTTCAATTTCTCATACTCGGCAACCTCCTCCTTGAGTTGAAGAGTGAACGAAACGAGCGGGTCCATTGCGAGTTTGACTTGCTCGCCAGTCATCCCTGAGGCTTTCATTTTTTTCTCGTGGTTTTCGAGCGTTTTGAATTCTTGTGCTAATCTACTTTTCGCTTCCAAATAGTCTTTCTCGGTTTTGATCATCGCAAGCCTCCTATTGAATCACCCGGACAATCCCTTTTTGGCGAAAGCCATTACGGGACTGTCTAAAGGCGGACGGAAATTTAAGGTTGTTTCCAAATGCGTCTGTAATGCCAGCCCCTTGTCCAAGATGCGGATAGAGTTCAACGCGATAAAATATCCACATCGGCAACTGAAGTTTCGAGAATCCAGGAACGGCACGCCGCGAGGCTGGGTCCCAGTTCCAGATTTTGTGCAGGTCCAAGTTGTTCAGACCTGAAACGATCTGAGCGAATTTTTGGATATCGCTTTTGTCGTACAATGAAAGATGAGGATCGAAGTAGCCGTCAATATCATTGGGGTGATCTTTGTCTTCGACAAATGACCCATCTAAATAAATGTCGGTTATGCCGACCTGCCAAAGCTGCTCGATTAGAACGGCTGCATTGTCCAGCAGGTGAGTGCGCCACTTCGAGTCCCATGTGGGCGATCCATTGCCGCTAACAAAGACGCTATTCTTGATGTCGAGAATAGTTGCGTCGTATGTTCCCGGATCTAAGACCCCATTGTTGTTGAACTGGTCTGGAATTGCCATCTTAATTCCCTCTGTTTGTTAACTTAACATACAAGTTAAGTTATTGCCAGAGTTAATATTTCATGTTATATAACCAGCTGAAATCACATAGTAAAATTCCATCTACTGAAACTACCGGTGTCCCAATTTGGAAAATCGGCCAGCAAAAACGCTCGGCATAGCAAGCTTGAGCGGCACACGCGACCTCTTTAATGGTTCAAAAAAGCGCGGGCAAGTAGCGCCAAATTCTAATTTTCAATAACGGCCTTCGTGACCGAAATCTAACTGCCCTACGGGATCGCACTGAACGAGCTTTCGCGTGCGGTAAATTTCTAAAGGACTAGTGTTTTGATCCAACAAATTCGAACTGTCCGATAGAGTACACCCTTAAGGACAGCGCTTTTCATTAGAAACAACAAGTGGGGGCGCATTGACAATGTGCATTAGTTGAGATATAAATATTTGGTCGTTGTTTTTGGGGCACAAGACTTTGATGGAGCGCGAATGAACCCACAGTTTAATCTAGTTTTTTGTGTTTTTGCAGTCATTTTATTTTGCGGGGTTAATGCTCAATCTAGTGAAATTTCCATTTCAAGGAATTTCACCAACACCGATCAACCAATCTATTGTTTCGCGGATTTAAAAATAAATAATGGGGAAGGCACGGGAATTCAAATTACTCTGGATTCCGCCAAACATTACTGGGCAACAATTGAAAGAATCTGCATGTGGCATGGCGAGATAAGTAATGAAGCATGTCCAAGCCCGCCAGAGGGTAATTATCCAATTCGGGGTCAAACAATCTTGGTAAATTTGAAAGACGGAGCGAACGGTACGGAAATTTTTGAAGGTAGTAATTTCAGCCTTTCAGTCGATCAAATAACAGCCCAAACACAAGTTGCCACCGGCAAAGTCTCATTTTCTAAACCGGGAACAACAGATAGATCCATTTTGGATCTTAGGCAGCAAGGCACAGCCTGTGATACAGGTCAGTGACCAAGTCACAATTAATGGCCCCCCAAAAAGCACATGCTGTTGCTGGGTATTTTCAACGCCGCTCAAAAAGGCACGCAAAGTCAGTGGTGAGGACGTTTTGTCTGTCATAGAATCCATTTGTATGGATGACGCCAAATTCGAATTAATTTAGTCATTTGGCTCCTTGACGTTTTCCGGCTCAACGGTTCAGATTCCGCTCCAAGCGAAGGATAATTTGGCGCCTTCGCGAACCCTGACCGCATATTTTAGAGAGGATAGGAAATATAAAAGCCATATTAGCTCCTACCGCCGAGTTTCGCCGCGCCAATTTCGACGCTAGCTGGGCCACCCGAGTCTGAAATTCTGCTGAATTCCCCAATGCCAGGCAAGAACTCGGCAAGAAATCGACCGATTTTCTGAATTTTCCAAGAAGTTGCAATGCTTTGGGTAAAACTCTGCCGGTTGGTCTGATATCTGTCAGTCCTGGAACTGCTGGGCGAAATCGAAGTCATGATTT
>JAYVXN010000081.1:0-2483 GCA_043785085.1 Bdellovibrionales bacterium
GCGAGACCATTAATGGAGACTTTGGTTTGGCCGTCATTGACATTTGCGCTCAATGACGTGAGCCAGATGTCCTTTTCAAGGAGCAACGTCAGCTCTTTAAAAACATCAGCCCATAATTTACGGCCATTGATAAAGCTATTGACCGAGGCGATCTTTCGCGAGTCACTTGAGGCATTTTGCGAAGACAAAAGTACGGCTTTCTGCTTTGTCTCATTATGAGTCGCCTCCAACTGAGCACGCTCGGCCTCGTTTTTCTTTAAACTCTTATATTGAAGATAGGTAAGACAGAGAGAACTCAAAAAAACCACCACCATGGTAGCGGCGACAAAATCCTCAGGCTTTTTGGCCATGGTCTTTTTGGCCGGTACTTTGTATAAATTGATCCGATCAAGGCTCATACCAGACCTCGCAGCGCCAGGCCGACTGCTGTTGCCATGTAAGGTGCAATCTCGCCCAGTTTGTCTTGCTGGTCGCTTTGACCGTTGATAATCTCGATATTTTTGAACGGATTTACAATCACAGTGGGCAAACCAAAGTTGGCCTCGAAATGTTTGTCGAGATTTTTTACCTGGCTTCCACCGCCGGTAATCAAGAGAGATTTAATTTTTTCATCTTTTAGATAGACCTTAAAAAAACCGACAATCCTCTGCATGCGGTAAAATAGTTCGTTGAAGACCTCGTCACAGTGTTGCTGGATTTCATCCGGCTGACCGCTTCGCTCCTCCAGATCATAGGTGAATTTCAACAGCTCCGCGCGCTCGTATGAAATACCCATGGTCTCAAACAGCAATTTGTTGATCGAACCGACGCCTATGGGTAAAACATTGATCAAGTGCACTTTATCATGAACAATCAGTGAAATCGTCGAGTGCGCGTCTCCGATCTCAAGAAGTCCATAGCACTTATCTGCTTCGATAAATTCATTGTGCTTTAGCATCGCAACCTGTGCCAGGACACTCGAATCAACTATCTTTGGCCGCAAACCCACGTCCTGAAGTGTCTGAATTTGGCTGTCAACCCGTTCCTGGTGAGCACCGTATATTTTATACTTGTGAATCAGGACTCCATTTTTATCTTTCGACTCAAGTTTGACGTAGGCAAGCCGGGCCTGTTCAGCCGGGAGATTGAAATGCTCTTCAAGGTTATTTTTAATGGCGATCTCAAGATCAGCCTTGGGCATATCCGGGAGAGTAACGTCCTGGTTGAGCATATCCAGATCTTGCAGACAGGTAATTACCTGCTGATGAGCGAGCGCATTCACAGCGATTAAACTTTTTAACTTATCCGACAAGTCCGCAACAACCGGAAATGAATCGTTTTCTTTTAGCAAATCATGAAAGAAATAGGATGCAATGGAAATTTTGCCCCGGGACTTTTTCAGTTTGAGCCCCTTGAGGGTGCGGGTTCCGATATCGACTGCAAAAAGGTTTTTTACAAACCAACTCATTGGCTCGCCTCGATACCAGTGGCAAGACCGCGAGAAAGGGACCTCAATATTCTCAAGCGATCCCGAACCAATTGCCAGCGCTGTGAATCTGGCTTTTCAATCAGCAAAAAATCCTGAAGGCTTTTGGCTGCTTCATCGTATTTTCCAGATTTTTCTAAGACCATAGCGAAGTTTAAATAAAGCTCGGGAACCGGGGCGCCTACTTCCAATCCTTGGCGAAGAGTCGCTTCCGCCAAGGTCAAGTCGTTCTTTTTTAAGTAAAGGGCCCCGAGATTATTATAGTGAATTGGATTTGTGGGTTCGGCCCGAACCGCGACCAGAAGGTACTTTTCGGCTTCCGGAAGATTGTCCTGGGCAAGAGCCGAAGTTCCCAGCATAGATTCGATCGCCGTTTGCAATTCAGGAGCTCCTTTAAGGCTCTCCAAAATTTTTGATGTCTCGAGAAAGCGACCTTTTTGATAGGCATCGAGCGCTTGCTGATACTGCAATTGCGTAACAGCAGTCGGCATTAAAACCGCTGCGGATTCGTTTTTTTGCCACCTTCGCCAGCCGATCGGCACGGCAGCGATGGCGACAAGAAGAACCACTCCACCCAGCCAAAACCGAGATTTCTTTAAGTTCCGATGGTTAAAATTTTTTTTCGTAAATTCGCCGTCAGAGCGACCGTTTGAAGTCGATAATTTGGCTTTGATTTCGTCAAATTGTTTTTGCAGTTCTCCCATAAATCACCATGGACCAATGGCAAAAAAGCGCCGTATGAGTTGAAAAAATGTAATTTCATTATTCGTGCCAATCGCCTCAAGCAGCAAATCTTTCGTGATGAACCGTTGTTGTTGGTTGCGGGCGGTGCTCAGTGCCAGTTCGGCATAGAAATTGATCATTCGCGGCGCTCCGCCACTTCTTTCGAAAATCATCTGGATTGCTCTATCATCAAAGCGCACGAAGTTATCGCCGCCGGCCACACTTAGGCGGTGCGTGACGTATTTTTTGGTTTCTTGAACAGAGAGCGGTAGCACCGCCACAGGTGCGCCAATGC
>JAYVXN010000082.1:0-2483 GCA_043785085.1 Bdellovibrionales bacterium
CAATCTCCGCGACTCGATCTGACGCAAAATCCTCGGCGCTCAAGCGACCAACCGAGGCGACGCAAGGACTGTGTACATGGACGTGAAATCTGAGCGAAAACGCTCTAAAACTGGAAATCGCTCACAAAAGTTAGACCGCACTCTCCAAGAACTCGAGTCGGCCTTTGGTGACTGGCAAGACATTAGCTCGACTATTAGCTCGACTATTAGCTCGACAGTGCTAAAGTCGGGTGTCGTCGACGACATTCGCGTTGTCAAAGAAATCAGCCAAAACGAGAAGGAATTCAAAAAGAAGACCAAAAAGCTTCTTGTGCAGTTGCGTCAGCAGCTGTCCGATCTGGAAGGGTAAATTCTTCTGCAAAACTCCGAGATTTGCTAAACTTTAAGTAATGCAAAAAAAACGAGTCAAAATCCTCAAAGCGCCCCTTGGTGATGCCATTGCCGACTTACCCAGCCGATGGCGATCATTCGGACTCCTTTATTTTTTTTCGGTGTTGGTGATTTACGTATCAACCATGGCCTCTTCAATTGCCGGAGGCGACGCGGGCGAACTCATGGGTGCCGCGATCACCGGAGGCGTGGCCCATCCACCTGGTTTTCCGCTTTATATGATTTTGGCAAAATTTTTCACGTATCTCCCCTTGAGCTCTCTCGCCTGGCGAGTGAATTTGCTTTCAGCTACAGCCGCAGCAGCGGCCGCTACTTTTTTAATGTTGAGTATTTGGCGCTGGTCGCAAAATCTTTGGGCGGCTATTTTAGCCAGTGCTCTTTTTGCGTTTTCTCCGGTGGTATGGACCTATGCCATTGAAGCCGAGGTATTCAGTCTCAATAACTTTTTTGTCGCCCTGCTTTTGTTTTTGTCTCTGGAATGGTTCGCGCGGCCTAGCCAACGGATCTTTTATCTTATCGGGGCGACGATCGGCTTTGGCTGGGCTAATCATCATATTTTCATTTTCTTCAGTGTGCCGCTGCTCGCGTGGGTACTGTGGCATCGTGAGTATTGGCACTGGCGAACTTTGCTGATTTTCGCCTCACTCGTCACTTTAGGAATGCTTTGTTATTTCCAAGTGCCGCTTGCCGCTACTCATCAGTCGTTGATCACCTGGGGGGACGGCGCCACTTGGAGTGGCTTTAAAACCCATTTCTTTCGTCAGGAGTATGGCACGTTTCAACTGGCGACCTCGCATAATGGTGACACCGCCGATTTTCTGACCCTGACCTTTTTAATGCTGAAAAACCTGCTCCAATCGACGCTTTATATTGGAGTCGTCGCACTGCCCTTTGGCGCCGCATCTGCTTGGAAAAACCCTCGGCAGAGACCGTTATTTGCATTTTGGACGATTGCGGCCGTGGTTTACCTGGTCATTTTTTGGTCGTTATCAAATATGCGACTGGATATTCCCGCTCATATCGTGATGCAAATGCGTTTTTGGCAACAGGCCTATGTGGTCATTTTTCTTTGCCTCGGACTTGGTTTTGCCGCGCTCATCAAACGTGAGACCTGGCAGCGCTTCGTGCCTTTCGCCACGGCAGTCCTGGTGATCGGGCAAATTGGCCTCAATTACCCGAGCCATAATCATCGTGGCAGTTTTGTCTTTGAGACATTTGCCAAAAATCTCCTGGAGTCGCTGCCGCCCAATGCACTATTGATTTCACAAGGCGATCATCTCACTAATCCCATTCGCTTCGTGCAAAACGTGCTCGGTTACCGCACCGATGTGCGTACAATTGATGTCGAGCTCTTGAAAACGTATTGGTATCTTCCAGTGGTGCGCACGCACTATCCGGATGTGCGGTTTCCCGGCAAGCGCGTGGCGACCGACATTGATCCGGCGGGCTTTCACTTGGCGCAGTTTTTTGCCGCCAATAGTGATCGCATGATTTTTATTTGCACGTCCGGTCCCCCGCTTGATCCGGCTTTGAATCAGGATTTTATTTCTAGGCCCTGGGGATTTTGTGACTGGATGGCCCCTCGGGGAAGCGAAAATGACCCACGCTGGATCGAAGCCTCCCAGCATATTTTGCAAACTCGTGCGCAATATGATTTTGAAAAATTCGATGCAAGCACTTGGGAAAATGTCATTCAGACCCATTATTGGAAAAGCCTTGGCTCTTTCTCCGTGGCACTTTTGAAGGCTGGTATCGATACAAAAAGTCGTGAATATATCAAAGAAGCGGCCGGTTTGTTTGAGAGCCTGACTAGCGAACATCATTTTGCCGACGCTGCGGCCTTTCAAAATCTCGGCACCGCGTATTTTCACCTCATGCAAACTGATCGTTCTTATCAGCCGAAGATGGTTGCCGCTTGGCAAAAGTATCTGGAGCTGGCAAAATCCGATGACCCCAGCCGCGTGCAAATCGCGCAGCTTTTGAACGCTAATCGCGGGATGGTCGTTTCGCCTCGCCAACCGGCGCACCAGTAAAGGGACCAAATGTTTAATGCGACAGCTCCTAGTGAATCGCGCAATCAATGGCGCACGATT
>JAYVXN010000083.1:0-23853 GCA_043785085.1 Bdellovibrionales bacterium
AACCGACCACCGATTGGCAAAAAATCTGGGCGATGGAAGCGCGCCATGCCATCCATCAGACCATGTGCTTTCACCTCACTGATTTTTACGTGCGTCGCGCTCCCTTATTTTTGGCTCACGCCGATCACGGCATCAGCCAGCTTGGCGTTATCGGCAAAGTCTTTGCTGAGGAGCTTGGCTGGAGTGATCAGAGGCGCCAAAGCGAGATGAATGCTGTGAGGGCCTTGGTGAGCAAGGAGCTCGGGTGGAAATCCGCGTTTGGGATTGGCGCGGATCGTTTTTGATTGATGAGGCGTCTCTTCGTAAAAGCATCAGGTCTTCGCGGTTCGCTGATGGCTTGATCGCAGATGCGGTGGCCGTCACTTTCGCATTTTCTTGATAGCCGCAGTTATTTTTCCAAAAGTCGTGAAACCCACCGTCGCCAAATAAGTAGAAAATCTCGCGCCCCCGCGCTTTATAATTTCCAAATATCCATTGCGGATAAAATTCAAAAAACTACCGACTAAATTGATCTGGATACTTCCCGCGAGGATTTCTTTAAAAACAGCGATGCCAATATCCGCGATATCGTCACTCAGCTGTCCACAGAGAACATCAATCGACTCGGGGCGAATATTGAAGACAAGATCAGGATTAACGGCGGCCCTGCGTTCGACAAAAGGCTGGCCGGCCTTTTGATAAAGTGCGCAATCGACGATGCCGCCGATATTGAGTCCGATCTCAACACCTTCACGCAATGCACCAAGCGCCGTTTTAGCTGCGGGGCGCGATTCAAAATAATCTTTTAGTTTCATGAACGCATCGTCGGCACTCATTAAATACAGTCTCCTGAGACTCGACTATAGTCAGAGCCGTCACTTCGGTCGAGCCTTTTCAAAAACTACGATTTAATTAATCTAACTTACCGTGTTGACTATTCTTTTGAGGCTGACCTAGAGTTAAGTGGAACTCTTGAGAATTCTAGTCTTTCAGTGAGTCTGATCGCGAGGCTTTTTGCGATTGGCTGGTGAAGTCTGCGCTTCTTGAGGAGTTTGAAAAATACGGATGTAATCTCAAATATATAAACCAGCGGAAGAGAAGAACCAGTTCATGGGATTCTTAGACAAAGTATCAGACTATTTTTCGAACGACATCGCAATTGACTTGGGAACAGCCAACACACTCGTTTATGCAAAAGGACGAGGGATCATTTTAAATGAGCCATCAGTTGTTGCTGTTCAAAAAAATTATCGGGGTATGAGCAATCGCGTTCTCGCGGTTGGTAAAGAAGCGAAGGAAATGTTAGGCCGAACTCCTGGCTCCATCGTTGCTATTCGCCCGATTAAAGACGGCGTTATCGCTGACTTTGAAGTCACACAGTCGATGTTGAAATATTTCATTTCAAAATCAATGGGTAATCGAAAGAGTTTCATTCGGCCGCGAATCATTATTTGCGTACCGTACGGAATCACTCAGGTGGAAAAACGAGCCGTGAAAGAATCGGCGCACTCTGCCGGAGCTCGCGAAGTTTACCTGATTGAAGAGCCGATGGCCGCCGCAATTGGCGCCGGTCTCCCGATCACTGAGCCGACCGGTAACATGGTCGTCGACATGGGTGGCGGTACCACAGGCGTTGCGGTGATTTCACTTGGTGGTATCGTTTACTGTAAATCAATCAAAGTTGCCGGCGATAAATTTGATGAAGCGATCGTGAATTACGTTCGCCGCCAGTTCAATCTTTTGATTGGTGAACAATCAGCAGAAAAAATTAAAATTAAAATCGGAAACGCCTATCCGTTCGAAGAAGAGCGGGTGATGGAGATCAAGGGACGTGATCTCGTTGCGGGCGCACCGAAGACGATTGAAATCACGAGTTCACAAGTCAACGACGCCTTAATGGATCCATTGAGCGAAGTCGTCGATGCCGTTCGAACTGCTTTGGAGCGCACACCGCCTGAGCTCGCTTCGGATATCGTCGACAATGGTATTGTTCTCACTGGCGGTGGGGCTTTGCTTGCGAACTTTGACGTTTTATTGCGTGAGCGAACCGGACTTCCGGTTTCAATTGCTGAAGATCCGCTCACTTGCGTGGTCTTGGGTTCCGGAAAAGTTCTGGACGAATTGGATCTGCTCAAGCAATTGACGACAGATTAAAAAAATATTTGAGTGCGTCGCACATCTCGTACGACAGCCGGCAGCGACGCACTTTTTTTCTTTGCGGCGGAGATTCAAATGATCACCGAACAGCATGTGCGATGGATTGCGCTGTTTTTTTTGTTCTCGCTGCTTGATGAGCGAGTGGCGGCGCAGGCGACCCTGAAAACGGTCACCGCACTCAAAGCGCGGCTGCCAGTCGAGGGCACAGAAGACCCTTCGCTGATGCGCATTCGAATAATTGAAATGTGTGAAAAAAACCGGCTTAACTTTAAAAAACAAGCTCTGCGAAGCGCGCATATTTTGACATTTTCTGGTTGGTCGCTTCCCGATCATGTCGACATGGGGCCTTGGGCTCGTTTTCAAAAAGAAGCTTCAGAAGAAGAACTTTTATCCGTCATTTTTTCGCGAATTCTGGGATTTAGCGACGAAGAAATCGCTGAAGGTCTGAAAGTCACCGTTGGCACGACTCGCTACCGTGTTGGTCGAGGCCTTCGTCATCTTGGTGAAACGAATAAGATGAGAACTTAATGATGCAGGACGAATTATCTTTGGCTAAGCGGAAAAAACAATTCAAACGAAAACTCACCGGCTTTCTCTGCCGTGAGATGCTTTATGATTTTCTCACGCAAAATCTTGATGAAGAGCGCCACCAGGCCGTCGAAGAATTTTTAAAAAACGATAAAGAATGCCTCGACGATCTGGCCACCCTACAAAAGGGCATGGATTATAGCCAGCTGCTTTTTCAGGCGCGAATTTCTCACGAACTCGAGTCACGATTACTGGGGGCCGAGAGCCTTTTTACGCTGAGCCGAAGGTACGCCAAATGGAGTCATTGGCCCGAAACCCTGCGCTGGTCGCTGACAGCTCTTGCGATTTCGACCAGTGTTGCCGCGATTGTGGCCTTTATTCCCTGGAATCATCTACCGAGTTTAAAAAGTGCGCGCGATCAAAATACAGTCGTTCTGACAGAAATTCCAAATGAGAAAGTGCAAAAATTGGCTGAGACCCAAGAGGCCAATGAAGTTGATCCAGCCGAGCTGCCAAATGAGGGGAGCGGTGACGCTGAAATGGGTGATAACAGTGGCGACAGTGAGGGTGATTCCGGTGATCCGAAAGTAGCCGCAGCACAAGTTCATGCGGCCCAAGTTCGTCAGCCAGCGCCCACTCACGCAGTCCATGAGCCAGCCAAAGCTGCTTCCCAAGCTGAGCCGATTGAAGAAATATCACAGAAGATCGATGACAGCAAAACTCATGACGGTAAAAAGCCAAAGAGTTTCGTCTATCGGGTCTTTATGACCTTACCCAATGCTCTCGAAGTCGCCCCACAAATCGCCGTCCAAATTCGCGAGCTCGGCGGCGAGAAGGCTGGCGAAGTGGATTTGGGCTGGCGCAAAGGAAATGGCAGTTATTTTCACTTCACTCTACCTGAGTCCAATGAACAGAAGATTCTCGAGAAACTTCGGGCCTATGGCCCAGTCCGGATCTCTAAGGATCCGCATCCTAGGGTTATGCCTGCGGGGCAAGTTCGATTTATCCTATGGGTAGATTCGTCAGAAGCACCGGGAAACTAATTTCCTGAAAAGCGGCTCAGACGTTCATCATTGAAGGCGCAAGAAATGAAAAACCCAATTCGCAGGCCGTTGTCGGCCCCGAAAGTCGTTCGCAATCGTCAGCCGAAAAAATCTTTGCGAACCATATTGATGGTTTGGTCCGTGTTTTTTTCAATCGTTCCTTTAATGTTTGTGACGGGTTATTCGCTTGTCACCTACGAACGCGCCATTGATCTCGAGCTGGTTGAACGGCTACGCGCCAACGTTCGTGAATTCGTCACGACTGTCGGAGAATACGAAAAATATCTCGATGGCCGTAAAGCTCACTATCAATCTGACCAATCCCTGAGCTTTTACTTGTCTACCAATTCCGTCGCGCAAACTCGCGGCCTGGTTCAACAGTACCTGCGTAACAGTTTGATCTCGGTCGTTTCTGTTTTTGACCGCGAAGGCCACCTGGTCGCGATGCTGTCGCCCGATGAATCAAATAAAATTGAAAAAACTGAAGACTCGAATATTTATCTCAATGAAAATCTCAAAGCCGCACTCGAGAAAAGCCGCCAGGTGCATCTCGTCGATCTGGGTGCAAAAACCAGCATGGATCTGATTCTTCTCACCCGCTTGGATTCGAAAGGCCGTATTGCGGGCTATATCGAAGAAATTATCACGATCAGCCCGACTTTTCTTGATGCCCTGAAAAAACGCCTGAATTTAGAAATTCTGCTCTTCGATGCCCGCGGTAATATAGTTGCCGGAAGCCATCCAGACTTTCAAATTTACCAAAAAAATTATTTTGCCAAGACCATCGTCGGCGAAAATGAAGCTTTTTTCTCTCTGAATATCCGTGAAGAACCTTTTCGCTTTATCGTTTCTCCAGTGAATTGGGGCGAAACCACCTTTCTTATTGGTCTCGGCGCCTCAAAACAAAAAGCTCAGGCCGCTCTCCGCAATGTCAGTTATGCCTTTTTCACAGTGATTGGCGCAATTGTCGTTCTTCTAATATTGTCGATTATCGTGGGCACCCGTATGGTCCTGCGCCCGCTGAACGATCTGGTCGAGGCGACGCAAACGATGGACCAGCGTGGCGGGGCTGTGCAGATTCCGGTGACAAGCAGTACGGAGCTTGGAGTTCTCACTGAAAGTTTCAATGATATGTCGCAACGGGTAAGCCAGGCGCGAAACGATTTGCAAAAGAAAATTCGCGAACTAGAAAATGCCTATACCGAACTCAAAGAAACTCAAGCGCGCCTTGTGCATTCGGCGAAAATGGCAAGCCTCGGTCAACTCGTTGCCGGTGTGGCCCATGAACTCAATAATCCGATCGGCTTTATTTACAGCAATATGAGCCATTTGCGCGACTACTCAAATCGCCTTCTGAAGATCATCGAAACTGCCGAGCAAAGTCCAGAGCAGCTGGAGGCGAAGAAAAAGGAAGTCGATCTCGACTATATTATTCAAGACTTGCCCCGCCTAATCACCTCGTGTGAAGATGGCGCGCGCCGTACCCGCGACATTGTTTTAGGTTTGCGCAACTTTTCGCGTCTGGAAGAAGCGAAAATTAAGAAAGTAAATATTCAAGAGGGGATTGAAGAGACCCTTCGCCTTTTGTCTGGAGAGTTGAAGGCGCGCATTAAAGTGAATACCGACTTTGGAAATTTGCCCGAAGTGATGTGCTATCCTAGCCAGCTCAACCAGGTCTTTATGAATATTCTCAGTAATGCCTCACAAGCCATCGATGGCGAAGGGCAAATTTGGATTAAAACGAGACATCTGCACAATGAGAAGACCGGTGGACGTGTGCAAATCTCAATAAAAGACTCTGGAAAAGGCATGACTTCTGACATCGTTGAAAAAATATTTGACCCGTTTTTCACAACGAAATCGATCGGACAGGGGACCGGACTTGGCTTAAGTATTTCATACGGCATCGTCAAAAAACATGGCGGAGATATAGAAGTTAAATCAGAGCCAGCAAAAGGCACTGAATTTATCATCACTCTGCCGATCGCCGGCCCACCTGGCACTCAGTCCGCCTCCGTCGCAGCAGTTTAGAGGTCGCCATCGTCTCGCACGGATGGCCCACGAGACGGGCCCAGTTAACGAAGTTGGGATAGGACCTGGCAAATGTGTTAAATTTTTAGTCAGCAGGTTTTCTGCTGATTCGACTCAAGCAGTGCGTCTTGTCTCCCGATAAGTCATTTACATGACACAGCTCAAAGCTAAGGCACGCCAAAATGAACCAGATAAATTCGAAAGAATCGCTTGGGTTCTTTTGATCGGAACAGGTGTGCTCGTCGGTTATGCTTATAACTCATCTCAGTCGGCACATCATGCTGAATTAGCATCCGTGAGCCCGAAGAAAAATCCGCAGATCTCGCCTGATCGAGTTGAATTTCATCGCAACGAAATTGGCGTAAAGCTCAATGAAGAACGCATTGGTGTGCAGTACGATAATGTTCGTTTAGCACCCAGTCTCGCCAAGTCAAAGCCAACTGAACCTTATTCACCGGACATCACAAATGGCGTGCCCTTAACCCAAGAGCCTTATCACCGCCAAGACGAAATCGAAAAACTTCAGTCAGTGAGCAGTCGCTATGCCGATATTGATGTTCAAAACAAACTCGGACAAGCCGAACAAACCGGTGATGGCACTGAGGCCGAACGCAGTAAATTCGTTCATGAATTTGTGCGAAACGCCGCCTCAGAAGGTGTGGAAGTTTCTGTCCATTCCAATTTGGATGTGGACATCGTTCGCGAACCGCAAAGTATTGAAGGTCCTTCTTCTTCAATTCCAAAATCAAGTAAGTAAACCAGGCAACCGGCACCTGTCTGCAGGCTCGGAATCGGTCTCTACGTCGGACTCGGGTGCCGCTATATGTCTGCGATTCCATCCCCAGAGCTGACCCCATGGCTGACCCCGGCTCTGGCACCGGCACCGGGCTTGTTGCCAGTTGATGGCTGCCTGCGGGCCGACATTGGGCCGATGACCTGAAATCGACACCAACGCTTTTCAGCAAAACTCGAATATCCCTTCACCGTTAAAATTATGTGATCCAAAATCGGAATTTCCAAGATGCGTCCAGCATTGATGAGCTGCTCAGTAATTTGCAAATCCTGCTCAGACGGATAAAGATCACCACTCGGATGATTATGCGAAATCAGGAGAGCTGAGGCATTTTCGCTACAGGCAAATCGAAAAACATCTCGAGGGTGCACTAAACAGGCATCGACGGTTCCGCGAAACAACATCCTGCTCTGCAGCAGTGTTTTTTTGGGACCTAAGGCGAGGGCCCAGAACTCTTCAACATCGGGAGCAACTCGTTCTTTCAAGTAATGATAGGCAAGTTCAGCAGACGTAATATCCATAGCAGTAGTCTCCTCCACTTCTTTGCGCGGATGACTAGACTGGCCCCTGCAATTCGCGACCATAC
Source organism: Bdellovibrionales bacterium (assembly GCA_043785085.1). Lineage (GTDB taxonomy): Bacteria > Bdellovibrionota > Bdellovibrionia > Bdellovibrionales > JAMPXM01 > JAYVXN01. The sequence goes on from JAYVXN010000083.1 coordinate 7,118, forward strand.
TTTGTGCGCAACGTGAGCGCGCAGCGACTTGATCAATGTCCGCGATTCGTTTTTGGAACCTTCCTTGCTCTCATCTCTTGTCTGCCCGTAGGCGTTATGCTTAGAATAGTAAAACCAACGCCAATAATGTTCGCAGGAGTGAATGATGAAAAATGCAGTGTTTTGCCTTTTGATGGGTGGCTTCTTGATTCTTTCGGGATGCGGACCCAAAGCATTCGTCAAAGGTGATTACGAAGACGTCGAAAAAGATAACAACCTCAATGATTCCTGGTCTGAAACCGATATGCAAAAAGTCGTTGCCGATCTCGTTAGCAGCATGATTCAGCATCCGTCGATTTCAAATGCCAAACGCCCGCCCATCGTGATGGTCACAAAGTTGCAAAATAAAACCAGTGAGCACATAGACACCCAAAACATCATGGATATGGTTCGCGTTGAACTCGCCCGTGGCGGCCGTGTTTCATTTGTAGATAAAGAAGCTCGTGAAGATGTTGCAGACGAATACCAGTATCAAAATTCCGGAATGGTTTCGGATGAATCTAAAAAAGGTCCGGGTGGACAAGTCGGTGCTGATTTCATTATTAATGGCCGACTTGATTCAATCGTTCAAGAGGTTGGCAAAGATAAGAGTATCTACTATAAGGTGACATTGAACATGACCAACTTAAAATCCAATCTGGTGGTCTGGTCTGACTACAAACAGTTGCGCAAGCGATTTAAGAAGCGCTCCATCGGACTTTAATCGCACTTAAAAAATTGGGTAACTGAAAAAACGGCGGCATTTTATCTGGAGGCTGCCGTCTTTCTATGACAAGTTAAAATAAATGACAGCAAAGCTTAGACTTCAAAATTTTCTGTATCCGATCTTCGCCTTGCTACTGAGTGTGCAGCTGGGCTGCGCCACCTACCAAAATAAAGTCGGTGAGGCCAGGGTCTTGCTGAGCCAAGATAAGCCACAAGAAGCCGCCAAAGTGCTGCAGCCTCTCGCTGATAAAGATAGCGACGACCAGCTGGTTTATCTCCTCGACTATGCTGTGACCCTTCAGGCCAATCATCAATATAAAGAAAGTGCGAACTATTTCGCTCGCGCTGAAAAAATCGCGGACATTCAGGATTATCATTCCATATCAAAAATCTCCGCTTCCCTGCTTTTGACCGAAGAGATGGTGCAGTACAAAGGCGACGATTACGAAAAAGTTCTGCTCAATGGAGTCAATGCTGTTAATTATTTAGTGATGAATGAGCTCGACAACGCCTTGGTTGAAGTTCGGCGTTTGAACGAAAAGCTTTATAAATTTAAATTCGAGGGCAATCGAAATTACGATCAGAATCCGTTTGCGTTCTACATGAGTGCGATGATTTGGGAAGCTGATAAAAAATGGGATGACGCCTACATCGACTATAAGCATGCTTTTGACTTAATTCCCGGCTATCCGCCCCTTCACGAAGATCTCATTCGTACAGCGATGCGCTCGGGTCGCTCGGACGAGGCCGAGGAGTGGAAGAAAAAATTCCCGGAAGTCAAGCCTCGGCCAGAATGGCGTGACCCCACTGTTGGCGAGCTGGTCATTATTTATCAACAAGGTTGGGGGCCTCGCAAGCAGCCCCATCCAAGCAGCCCCAGGGTCCCTAAGCTGTTTCCAGTGTACAGCCTAACCCAACGTGCCAGGATTGAGGTCGAGGGCACCGCAGAAGCGGTCACAGAGCCGATTTTCAGCGTTCAGGATGTCGCCATTAAGACCCTCGACAGCCAATATGCGGCTTTGATCGCCAAACGAGTCGCAGGAGTTGGAGTGAAGGCCGTCGCCGCCGATCAAATTCGCCAAAAAAATCAGATTTTAGGTGAAGTGGCCTGGTTAGCTCTAAACTTCACTGACCGTGCGGATCTGCGCCAATGGTCCACCCTTCCCCAGACGTTTCAAATTGCCCGGATTTACTTAAAAGGCGGCAGCTATAAACTGCGCATTCATGGCTTAACCGGCGGAGGCGCTCCATCCGGAGAAGAATTGCCCGAGCAAAGCATTGACATCAAACCTGGCAAGAAAACATTTTACTCCTGGCGTTCGTTTCACTGATCGCGGAGACCATTTGAACCTCAAAGAGAGTTTTTCACAGGGCGATCAGCTGACCTATGCCATTGATTTCGGCACGAGCAATTCGCTATTAGCGGTGACCAATGGAAAAACCAGGTGGATTTTGAATCCATTATTTATGGCGCAACAGAGAAAATTTTTAAATGTATGGACGACGTTTTGTCGGCCGCACAGGTTCGACTCGATGATATTGATTTAGTCTACTGTACTGGCGGTACGTCAAAACTAGGGCTGATTCAGAAAGGCTTATTGAAACATTTTGATGGGGCAAAAATTCTCAACAATAACTTTTTTCATTCAGTGATCGAGGGCCTAGTCGCCCGCGCCCAAGAATTGATTTGATAACAAACAAAAACCCCGGCACAAGGTCCGGGGTTTTACATATTCAGTAATGGATCTAAGCCAATTACTGATTCAGGCTTTTGTTTGAGTTCGGAAGGCTGGGAGTCTGCTCATCATACTTCACAGATCCATTTCCGAAATCAGTGCCAGTCTCGGTAGCGGCTTTTGCAACGCGGTTTTCCAAAGACTGCTTCATGTCATCAAATGAAGCCTTTTCGCCATTACCCTGGAATGCGGCAACAGGAGTCTCGGTCTTAGCGTAATCTTTAGGAAATGCACCCAGTTTGGCCAGGTAGCTAGAGATGCTGCCGTTACCGTTTTGAATGATTTCACGCAAAGTAAAAAGAGGAGCATATTGCGATGCTTTCTTTTCCGCTTCGAAAATAATCTGCGTGAGTGTTGCGGCAGTGATGTCATTCTTCGTTTTATTATCGATGACCATCACATCTTCATTGGTGCGAATCATTTTCGCGATATCATCCAGAGTTACATAGCAGCTCTGCTGAGTGTCATAGAGCTTGCGGTTTTGGTAACGCTTAATAATCTTAGTCTTAGCGTTTGCTTTTATCGGCACTGCTTCAGCCGCTTGGTTGATAGCTTGGTTGATCAAATTGCCTCCCATTGGAGATCTCCTGTCTGTTAAATTTCTTGGAGATTGCAGGAACCCTAACCCTTTGAAACTAGGTCCTGACTCTCAAACCCCCAAATAACGAATGGGCCTACCCTAACTTTCCGCGCCGACAATAGTCAGACCGCCACAGGTTGTCAAGCGGGCAAATTCATGCTCGGAAATTTCTGAAATGCCGCCGATATGCCTACCTGCGCCTAAGAATTAGAGGGCATTTTGCTGTCCCGCGGTTAAAAAAAACTATCAACATATTAAGTTTTTACCTGGACTCGCCGAAAGGCTTAATAGGATGCAAAATGGGAGTTCGAGATTTCAAATTTTAGTAATAAAAAACAACAGTTTAGAACATCAGACCTCAGTTTGATTTTACTTCTCACCTTGGGCCTATTAGGGGTTTCAGGGGCGATCATTTCTGAGGTTTTTCAGGACAATAAGCAAGAAAGAGCCAGATTTGCTGCAGAGAGCCTCGCACTGCAGCTTTCCACCAGTTCTTTGCGACCAGAGGGTAAATTTGACTCACCTGGTCGTGGTCCGGCCTCAAACCCTGAAAGCGTTTCAACGCAACTATTGAATGGGGTGAATGGGGTGAATGGGGTGAATGGGGAAATAAGTCACGACCCTTGGGGCCATGCGTATCATTATCGAATTTCGCGGGCTGACGACGGTCATGTGACAGAAGTCTTGGTGTGGTCAGATGGTCCAAATGCACAGGCTGAAACAAACTTCGATCGTCGGACATTAGATGGAAAAATGTTTTCGTTTGGTGGGGACGACATCGGCTATCTTTTGCGGCCGAAGCCCCAGGAAATGTAGGTAGCGAAGACGAAATGTCAGCCGCAGCACGGCTCTGGCAAACCTTAAAAGCATTCGGTCCAGTTCTGAGTCGTCCTGCCTCAAATTGCGACTTTTATTTAAAGCAATCTCCCATCTCAGCCGATTAATTACTCAAGGACGCAGCAGAATTTGTGGCCTTGAAAGGGATTTTATGCCCCAGCTGTATCAGCGGATTGGCTTTATCGTGTCGAGCTTGGCATTTCTGGGATGTGCCACGACTCACACCATTCCAAGCTCAGACATTTTCAAAAGCGCAAATGCCTATACCGAATCCGCTGCCGATGTGCAAAACCGGGCTCCGGCAAATATGTCCGTCCCGGATCAGGGCAAAAACATCACAGTCGACCCCACCTACCTGCGCGAACAGGCCGATTACCACTTTACTTTAGCTGAAACTTATTCGCTCGAAGGGAATCAAGCGCGGGCGATTGAAGAATATAAACTTACTCTCGTTTATGATTCGAAATCGGCAGTGGTCCGACTCCGGCTGGCGGCCGAGTATGTCAAACAAGGATTGGTGAGTGAATCCGTAGAACAGGCAAAATTGTCAGTCGAAGCCGATCCGAAATATGAAGATGCTCATCTTTTACTCGGCGGATTGTATTCAGCGTTGCGGATGTACGAAGATGCATTGAGCGAATATAAAATCGTTTTAACTTTGAATCCGACCAGCACCGAAGCGCCGATGTTTATTGGTGCTTTGCTTGCTGAACAAAAAAAGTATCCAGAGGCGCTCAGTTACTTTGAGGCTCTTGCAAAAAACCCTAAAAACCAAGCCCCCCACGTTGCCTATTACTACCTCGGTCGGGTTCGACTTGAAGAGGGGAAGCCAGGAAGCGAGCAAAAAGCTGAAGAAGCCTATAAGCATGCCCTCGCGGCCAAGCCCAGCTTTGTCGATGCGGCGCTCGCTTTGGGTCAATTGTTTGAAACCTCCAAGCGTCGTCAGGAAGCCTTTCACCACTATCGTGCCTTTCAAGAAACTTACGGCCCGGATGCAAACGTCGCCGAGGCACTTTCTCGCCTTTATATGGAAGACGAAGATTACCTCAATGCCTACAATCAGTTTGAAGTGGTTGAAGCGCACGATGGAGATAATTTGAACGTCAAAGTTAAAATGGCCTTTATTCTCATCGAACAAAAAAAATACACCGAGGCGATTTTAAAACTTGAAGAGATTCTGACTCGCGCTCCGTACTCCGATAAAGTTCGTTATTACTTGGGAGCGGTGTATGAAGAAATCAAAGATTATAAAAGTGCTATTGGATCTTTTTCGAAAATCCCAGTCGGCAGCACCTATTATCCAGAAGGCACGATTCATACCGCGTATCTCTATAAACTAATGGAAGACTATCCGCACGCAATCGAAAGTATCCAAGCAGGAATTAAAAACCGTCCGGATCACGCGCCCTTTTATGCACTCTATGCGTCCTTTCTTGATGAAAATAAGAACTATAAAACGGCAGTCGAAATGCTCACCGCAGCGGTGAAGCGCTTTCCAGATAATACGCAACTGCATTTCTTCCTGGGTTCAATGTATGATCGAACCGGTAATATTGACGGCACAATTGCCAGCATGAGCCGCGTTCTTGAGTTGGATAAGGATCATGTTCAGGCTCTCAATTATCTTGCTTACACTTACGCCGAAAACGGTCGCAATCTTGAGGACGCAGAGAAACTGGTTCGTCATGCCGTCGAGCTTGCGCCGCAGGACGGCTTCGTTTTAGATACCTTAGGTTGGGTTTTGTTTAAGCGCGGTAACACGGATGAAGCGGTGCGGACACTTGAGGCAGCGTATAAATTCCAGCCCAAAGAAAGTATTATTGCCGAACATTTGGGGGATGCTTACTATAGGCATCAGTTGCCGGACAAAGCGAAAAAAATGTATTTGAAGGCGACGGAAATCGAGAAAAATGAAGACACGCTTCGCAAGCTTCGCGCCAAACTTGTTTCAATTGATCAGCAAATTCAGGCTGGGGCTGATACCGATCCCAAAAGGCGCCCAGCTTCTGCTACGTCTCATTAGTTTTAGTCTTTTGATCGGCTGTACCACTCAGCCGAAACGTCCAGTTGCAATCGCTGGGGTGGTGCCCGCTGACGGGCAGTGGCATAGCAAGGCCCTGCTTCAAGATAAGAAACACGCAAAATCCTATACGCTCGTCCTCGACCTTCGTGCCGTTGAGCCAGACCAATTGCGCATGGATGTCACGAATCCAATCGGGGTTTATCTAGCCACCCTAGTTCTGAATGGCCGTCAGATTGATTACATGGCGGTTCGAGAAAGAAAATTCTTTACTGGACCTGCGGATGCGAAAATCATGCAAGAGCTCATTCAAATTCCAATTGATCCACATGATCTGATCAAAGTCTTGTTTCATAAACCTCTTGGAACTACCTGGAGATGTGAGGGAACTCTCGCTCAACCCAGCTCTTGTGATCATGCCGAAACCGCGACGCGAATGATTTGGAAAGAACGAACTGAAACCTCGGAGAGCATTGAAATCGCATCAACAGGGATTACAATTTTTTTGAAGCTTGAGGCAATTGGGGCGAAAGTCGAGATATCTGATAAAACATTTAAACTCATTCCCCCTTCGGGCTATCAGATTACCCGACTTCGTGATTCCAATTCGATGCAATAGTTCGAGTGTGGCCGTATGAGGTCTTTGTGACTCGATCTGACACAAACCTCTATCGCGAAAATGGCATTCGACCGCGCCTTCAGAACTAGACCGGTTCTCTGCAGATCAATTAAACTTTTTTTGCTCTTTTCAATTTGAATTAGGCATAATTTAGATAGGGGCAATTGAATTGTTTCGAGACAACGAAGGAGAGTTTATGGCGACGAACTCCAGTGCGATGGACCTAAAAAATCTGATTCAGGATTGGAAAGGGAATCAGAAATACAAGGACCTCACATGGACGGGGACTTTCAACGATTATCTGAATTTGGTGCGAACGAACCCGAAAGTGACTCGCAATGCATTTCAGCGCATGTACGATATGATCGTTGAAAAAGGGACATCGGATTACATCGAGTTCAAAAAAACCATCGTCCGTTATCGATTCTTTGATGATGAAGACAACGATGGCAAAGACGCGGTTTTCGGCGCTGATGTGCCTCTCATGAAACTCGTGAATGTGTTGCGATCAGCCGCTCTCGGCTACGGCACTGAAAAGCGCGTGATTCTTCTGCATGGACCAGTCGGAAGTGCAAAGTCGACGATCTGCCGGATTTTGAAAAAAGGTCTAGAAGGCTATTCGAAGTCAGATGCCGGTGCCCTTTACACGTTTGAATGGGTTGATGAAAATGGCGAGCTCGATGGTTTGCTTGGACCCGGGACTAAATCATTTCCGAGCCCGATGCACGAAGAGCCGCTCTTACTGATTCCGGATGATTTACGCCCGAAAATCATCGAAGAACTCAATCGCGGCAATAAATCTGAATTTCGCATTAATATCGAAGGTGAACTGAGCCCGCCCAGCCGCTTCATCTTCAAACACCTCATGGAAAAATATCATGGTGATCTCACCAAAGTTCTCTCGCATATTCGCGTACGCCGTTTGGTTTTAAGTGAAGCCGACCGCATTGGCGTGGGCACCTTTCAGCCGAAAGATGAAAAAAACCAGGACTCAACTGAGCTCACGGGCGATATCAATTACCGAAAAATAGCTGAATATGGTTCTGACTCTGATCCTCGTGCGTTTAACTTTGATGGTGAATTTAACGTCGCTAACCGCGGCATGATTGAATTCGTCGAGGTCTTGAAACTAGATGTGGCATTTCTCTACGATCTTCTCGGCGCTTCGCAAGAACACCGTGTGAAGCCGAAGAAATTCGCACAGACATATATAGATGAAGTGATCATCGGCCATACCAACGAGCCCGAGTATCGCCGCCTTCAAGATAACGAATTCATGGAAGCACTGCGTGACCGTACTGTGAAAATCGATATTCCGTACATCACCAAGTTGAAGCATGAAATCAATATTTATAAGAAAGATTTCAACAGCCGAAAACTTCGCGGCATTAGCATTGCTCCGCACACGATTGAAATGGCCGCGATGTGGGCCGTCTTGACTCGTCTTGAGAAGCCGAAAAAAGCCAATCTGACGCGTTTGCAGAAATTGAAACTTTACGACGGTAAAACCCTGCCAAATTATACGGAAGATAACGTCAAAGAACTTCGTAAAGAAGCGGCTCGCGAAGGTCTTGATGGAATTTCTCCGCGTTATATTCAAGACAAACTCTCAAATGCTCTCGTGAATGCACAACAGGGCAATCGCGGATCAGTGAACCCATTCATGGTGCTCAATGAATTAGAGAGCGGACTTCGGCACCATTCACTTCTTGCCAATGAAGAATTGAAAAACGAGTTTCGGGAGTTACTGAGCGTGGTGAAACAAGAGTATGAAGAAATCATCAAAGCTGAAGTGCAGCGTGCGATCAGTGCCGATGACAGCGCCTTGGCGCGGTTGTGCGGAAACTATATAGACAACGTCAAAGCCTATACGCAAAAAGAGCGTGTGCGCAATCACTTCACCGGTCAGGATGAAGAGCCAGATGAGCGTCTCATGCGTTCGATTGAAGATAAGATCGAGATTCCTGAGTCGCGCAAAGATGACTTCCGCCGCGAGATCATGAATTACATTGGCGCTCTTTCTCTCGAGGGTAAGAAATTTGACTATAAGACCAATGAGCGTTTGCATAAAGCGCTTGAATTGAAGCTTTTTGAAGATCAGAAAGACAGCATTAAACTGACGTCGCTCGTTTCAAGTGTGACCGACAAAGACACGCAAGAAAAAATTGATATTGTGAAGACTCGTTTGATCAAAGACTTCGGCTATGACGAAATTTCTGCAACCGATGTACTCCATTACGTGGCCAGCATTTTTGCTCGAGGCGATGTCAAGAATAAGTGATCATGATTGGGCGGCTTCGGTCGCCTGAAAAAGTGGGGATCATGCCAATAAGAGAAGATAATAATCGATTTAAAGACATTATCCGTGGCCGGATTAAAGAGAATTTCAAAAAGTATGTCAGCCACGGAGAAATGATCGGCAAACGGGAAAATGACCTCGTCAAAATCCCAGTGCCGTATATCGATATTCCGCGTTTTAAGTATGGCGCCAAACAACGCGGTGGCGTGGGCCAGGGTAAAGGCCAAGCGGGTGATCCAATTGATGGCGAACCAGGCGACGGAGCTGGTGAAGCAGGCAATACACCTGGACAACATCAACTCGAAGCGGAACTAACTCTTGATGAATTAGCAGAAATCCTCGGTGAAGAGCTTGAGCTTCCACGAATTCAACCAAAAGGCCGACAAAAATCAGATGCTTTGAAAACCAAATACAACGGTATTTCCCCGGTAGGTCCAGAGGGTCTTCGCCATTTCAAATCATCCTATAAAAATGCCTTAAAGCGAGCGATTGCCAGTGGGACTTATAATCCCAAGAAACCGGTGATTATTCCGGTGCGCAGTGATTATCGCTACCGCTCTTTTTCACAAGTCGTTAAGCCTCAAGCCAACGCCGTCGTCATATATATGATGGACGTCTCGGGTTCTATGGGTGAAGAGCAAAAAGAAATCGTGCGCCTTGAGAGTTTTTGGATCAATACGTGGTTAAAGAAACATTACAAAGGTCTGGAAACACGTTTTATCATTCACGATGCGGCGGCAAAAGAAGTCGATGAAAAAACCTTCTTTAGCACCAGTGAATCTGGCGGAACTCTGATCAGTTCGGCCTATAAGCTTTGCCAGCAAATTGTTGAAGAAGATTATCCGTTTTCGGATTGGAATATTTATCCATTTCATTTTTCCGACGGTGACAACTGGAGCGGTGAGGACACGCGACTTTGTATGCGCGTCTTAAAAGAATTCTTTTTGCCCAACGTCAATATGTTCGGTTACGGTCAAGTTGAGAGCAAATACGGCAGTGGTCAGTTTTTAAAAGACCTCGAGCGGGAATTCCCGAGCGATGACCGCTTGATCGTGAGTAAAATCGAGAACCGCGATAAGATCTTAGGATCGATCAAAGATTTTCTCGGAAAAGGAAAGTGATATGGCGAATCTGACGCCCGACCTCGAATCCGAACGAAAACGAATCCTGAAAATCGCGCTCGACTACGGTCTTGATGTTTTCGAGACGATTTTTGAATTAATCACCTATGACCAAATCAATCAGTTCGCCTCATATGGTGGGTTTCCGGTGCGCTACCCACACTGGCGCTTCGGTATGGAGTACGAACAGCTCTCGAAAAGTTATGAGTATGGCCTCTCAAAAATCTATGAAATGGTGGTCAATACCGATCCTTGTTATGCCTATTTGATGGAAGGTAACCGCCTCGTCGATCAGAAGCTGGTGATGGCGCACGTCTATGGTCATTGTGATTTCTTTAAAAACAATCAGTGGTTTGCTCCGACCAATCGAAAAATGATGGACGTCATGGCCAATCACGCCACTCGTGTGCGCCGCTATATCGATCGTTACGGCATTGAAACTGTTGAGAATTTTATTGATGCGGTCTTAAGTCTCGAAAATCTGATCGATCGCTACAGTCCTTATATCAAGAAGAAAACCGAAAAAGAAAAACGCGATGAGGACCGCCAAAATGACGGTCTCCTCAAAGTGAATCGCGAATACATGGATGAGTTCATCAATCCTCCTGACTTTATTGCTTTCCAAAAGCAAAAAGCCGTGGACGAAGCCAAGCGCTATGAGAAAGTCCCGCATGAACCGCAGCGTGATGTTTTGGCGTTTTTAATGCACTATGCGCCTTTGAAAAACTGGCAACAAGACGTGATGTCGATCATTCGCGATGAGGCTTACTACTTTGCTCCCCAAGGCATGACCAAAATCATGAATGAAGGCTGGGCCTCGTACTGGCATAGTAAAATGATGACGCAAAAAATTATGAAAGACAGCGAGATCGTCGATTTCGCCGATGCTCATAGCGGCACTATGGCGATGGCACCGAATGGCTTTAATCCCTATAAAGTCGGCATTGAACTTTTTCGCGATATTGAAGAGCGCTGGAACAAAGGCCAACACGGCAAAGAGTGGAATGAGTGCGACGATCTCAAAGAAAAAGCCAATTGGGACCGCAAAATGAATCAAGGCCGCGATAAGATTTTCGAAGTCCGGCGCAATTACAATGATGTAACGTTCATTGATCAGTTTCTCACTGAAGATTTTTGTGTGAAAAATAAACTCTTCGTCTATAAGTTCAATAAACGCACCGGTCGATATGAAGTCGATACGCGTGACTTCCCGATGATCAAACGCCAACTCCTGTTTCAGCTCACGAATTTCGGTCAGCCCATCATTCAAGTTGAAAATGCCAACTTTGAAAATCGCGGCGAGCTTTTGCTGACCCATATGTTTGAAGGTGTCGAGATGCAGCCGGATTATATGCGCGAGACGCTTCGCAACTTACAGATGATTTGGACTCGGCCTGTGCATCTGGCGACGGTTTTGGATAATCAAGCCAAGTTGATCACTTTTGATGGCCGAGAATTTAAAGAGACCCATCTGCAAGAGCCAACGCCCGAGGCGAAACGGTCGTCGTAATGACGGCGCGGTTCGCACAAGACGAAAGCCGAAAAGCTATAGCCAAGTCAAGGATCGACTGAGTAAGGCAAACCTAGGCGCAAATATTCCGCCGTGTTCATCCAACTGCCGCCGCTATCGCCAAAGTGATCGAGTCCCTGGGGCTGGCTTCTATTGCGTGCGATGAATTCCCATTCTTCAATAGTGGGTAACCGATAGAGTGAGGCCACCTGATTATCTGGGAAAATCTTTTGAACAACCGGATCATCGATCTGTGAGAGCGCATAGAGCGCTTCAAGCCACTTTTGGATATCGTTGTACGAGACTTGTTCAACTGGGTTGAGCTCGCCCTTATGTTGTGATGGGTCTAGCTTGAGAGCACTGAATCTGTCAGTAAATCTCATCTGCGCTATTTCAATATGACACTGATCCTGAGGCCAATCGCCGTCTGATTGGTATCCGGAAGTTCCGACCACACCATATGAGTCATCGAACCAAAGAGATCTATGGTCGCTTGTTTGCCCCATTTCAAGCCACCGCCAACCGAAGAACTTGAACCGTTATAAGATTTTGCCTGATAAAAGGCCGGCGAAGAACCATTGTCGGCGCGATCTTGAGTGACGCTAAAATCACAAGAGTACGTATCCTGCGCGGCACCTCCGTAAAGCAGTAAATTATCATACAGTCGATAACCGAGTGAAGCTCCGTAACCGCTCACGCTGGTGGTAGAAACCGCTCGCCAGTTAAAACCCGCAGGGCCGAAATCATAGGCTTGATCACCGCTGGCAGTGCTCCACTGTCGGCCGACATTGCCGTAAATCGCTAGAAGAATTTCGCCGATTTTGCCTTTGTCGGTTCCAGAGCCGAGCAATTGCAATTTTGCATCAGCCAATACGAAATGGGTAATGGGGCCTGAGTGTAGACCAAATTGCAAGCGTGAGCCGATGCCCAAATCTCCGTTAAGGGCCATATCACCACCGCGACCACGATCTGAGATCGTCACGATTGGTGGCCGAGTTTGCGCGTTTCTTGCCAATTCAATATCTTGGTCATTCAAATAGCCCAGGCCTAGAGAAAGTCGAGTTTCACCAATGACGTCCGGGGATTCAACTTGGGCATAGGGTGGCAGTGCACTGATATTTGAAGCGCATGAACAAAGGAGCAGCAAAAGTGGCACCAATAATCTCATGCCTTATTAGATCATATTAAAAAAATTTAGGTAGTCGGGTCAGGACTGATAGCCAGTGCCTCAGGTCAAGTTCTTTTTGACCTAATATAAAATTTAAATATCTTCGGGTGTATCAAGCTCGACTCCATCTCCTACTCCAACAGTGCAAAAAAGGTTCCAAGATTTCATTTTCTGGCCGGCTGCAGGGGGTTTCGCACGCTTTTATGATGAATGTCGATGGGACCTCTGTCACACAGATCACAAAGGACCCGTATAATGACCTCACGCCCGATTGGTCACCTTCGGGCAATACTGGCCACGAGGTGAGCTAATGAGGAGTATGTCTATTCGTCGTCGTCATCTTTAGAGCCATTGGCCAGCTCTTCCAAGTCTTCTGGATTGCCAGCTTCAACACGAATCAACCAGCCATCACCAAACGGATCTTCCTGAATCAAGCTCGGATTTTCAATCACCGCCGCATTGATTTCAACGACTCGGCCTTCAATTGGCGAATAGATATTTAGCGGGCCTTCTTCTGTTTCAAGCTCACCGCAAATTTCATCCGCCGCGACTTCTTCATTTTCCGCAGGCAAATTGACAGCAGTGATTTCAGAGATCTCGTTTAAGCCCTCTTCATTCACACCAATCGTCAAGGTTTCATCCTCAATTTGTAGCCACTCGTAGCCCATATATGGAAGAAATTCATCTTTTGTCATTTTGTGACCTCGCCTTTAGAGGCTTCTATATTTAATGGCTATCCAGAGCAAGTCAATTGGTTGGTGCGGTGGTTCATTGAGCAAAAAAAACCGGGCCTATTGCCCGGTTCGAAAGCAAAATCTAACAATGTTAGAAAAGACTTCTTAGAGATCGAAGTAAAGGTAAAACTCATAAGGAGTCGGACGTTGCTGCATTGGAATCACTTCACGCTCATATTTGTAATCCAACCAAGTGTCGATCATATCTTGAGTGAAGACGTCGCCGCGTTTTAAGAATTCACCATTTTCGCGCAAATTCTCCAGAGCCTTATCCAAAGTTGCTGGAACACTGGGTACGCCCGCCAACTCTTGAGGTGACAAACCATAAATATCTTTATCAAGAGGTTCGCCTGGATTGATTTTGTTCTGCACGCCATCAAGACCAGCCATCAGCAGAGCCGCCAGACAATAGTAGATATTGGCGCTCGGATCTGGAGTACGGAATTCAATGCGCTTCGCCTTTGGATTCGTGCCGGTATTCGGAATACGAATCGCAGCCGAGCGATTGCGGTAGCTATAAGCCAAACGAACTGGCGCTTCAAAGCCTGGCACCAGGCGCTTGTAGGAGTTGGTGGTCGGATTGGTGATCGCGCACATTGCCGGAGCATGTTTTAAAATACCACCGATAAACCACAGAGCGGTTTGTGAGAGTCCGGCATATTTGTCACCGGCAAAAAGCGGCTGGCCGTTTTTCCAGAGAGAAACGTGGCAGTGCATTCCCGAACCGTTATCACCAAAAATCGGCTTCGGCATAAATGTCGCAGTTTTACCATGACGGCGGGCGACGTTTTTCACGATGTATTTAAACCACATCATTTTGTCGGCGACCTCAAGCATCGAATCATATTTGAAATTGATTTCACCTTGACCGGCGGTTGCCACTTCATGGTGTTGACGCTCAACTTCAATGCCGATTTTTTCGAGTTCAAGACAGATCTCGGTACGCATATCGTGGTGGGTGTCGCTCGGGAGAGCCGGAAAATAACCCTCTTTATGACGAGGCTTATATCCTAAGTTTTTGCCTTCATCGCGGCCGGTGTTCCAAGAAGCCTCATCCGAATCGATTTGATAAAAACCGCCATTTGCCGTTTGCTCATAGCGAATATCATCAAAAATAAAGAATTCAGCTTCGGGGCCGAAGTAAGCCGTGTCAGCAATACCAGTCGACTGCAGATACGCAACGGCTTTTTTTACAAGTTGTCGCGGATCACGATTGTAGGGCTCGCCTGTTTCAGGAACGTAAACATCACACAGCAGTGAAAGAGTCGGCACTTCCATGAAAGGATCCATCTTTGCTGTTTTTGGATCTGGCTTCACCATCATGTCTGATTCGTGAATGCTCCGCCAGCCGCGGATAGAGCTGCCATCAAACATTAAACCAGTCTCAAAGATCTCCCCTGTGAGCTGGCTGATTGGAATGGTGAAATGCTGCCACATGCCTGGAAGATCAATAAATTTCAAATCGACCATTTTAGCGCCTGATTTTTTTGCAAACTCGATGACTTGAATGGGGGTCATTCTCTCGCTCCTCTTTAATAATGATTGGGTCCGTCGTGTTTAAAATTAAAATTTAAAAATTAAATTGCATCTTCATTTTTTTCGCCGGTTCGTATGCGCACAACCTGCTCAATCGAGGTCACAAATATTTTACCGTCACCGATTTTGCCGGTGCGGGCCGCTTGAATAATGGCCTCTATGGCCGGTTCGACAAGGGCGTCATTGACCACGATCTCGAGTTTGGTTTTCGGTAAAAAATCGACGACATACTCAGCGCCCTTATAAATTTCGGTGCGTCCTTTTTGCCGACCAAAACCGCGGATCTCAGTAACTGAGACGCCTTCAACGCCAATCTCAGAAAGGGCTTCAATGACGTCATCAATTTTGAACGGCTTAATAATTGCTTCGATTTTTTTCATGAATTCCTGCTTACGGGAAGTTATTCAGAATCAGTGAATCTGTCAAATGCTCGACCGAAGATTTCTTAAAGAATTGCGGTAAGTTGAATAGTGTTTCGACTCTGTTTTTGCACGCCGCGACTTGAATCTTTGCGAAATGCCGAAGGCGAAACTGCCTTAAAAAAGCAATACTTTTTTTTGTCGCGTACCCCCGTTGCGCCAGCCCACAAAGTTTGCTATACGAACTCCCTCTCCTAAAAAACTGCGGCAGGATGGGGATTCAAGTCGTGGTTAACGAAGTAGGGCTAGTGTGCTTGGAAAAAGCAGCAAACACCAGCTGCATTTGTGCGGGCAATTGTCGGGCACTTGTTAAGACACAAAGGTAAGGGCTATGCGAGAAAATTTATTCGTCTTCGGTTCGTTTGCAGACGGAATGATGCATTTTAAGAAAATTGCACCCTACGTCGTTGAGACCCGAGCCGCCTGGGTGCGGGGCTCTGTCTATCGGCTACCTTCAGGTATGCCCGTATTTTTAAATCGTGGTACTTCATTGGTCTCTGGGCATTTAGTAAAACTCAAAAACTATGATGTTTTGCAGACACTCCTTGATGAGTTTCATGGTTTTCGTCCAACAGATCCAGCCACCAGCCTGTTTTTTCGCGAAGAAGTCCTAGTGGAATTTGCGGGCGAAGAAGCGCATCGGACCGTCGCTTATTGTATAAATCCAGAAAAATTGCCGGCCAACGCGAAACTGATTGAAGAAGGCAACTGGCTCAAGTCTTTAACCGAAAAGCCAACGCTTTTGGATCAATTGACGCCTAAGCAACGGGCCTATATTCAAAAGCTGGGAAGTTCGTCTGGCCGTGACATCGTGCCGATAGATCTGCAGCTTTATCGGGAACTTCTCAATCTCGAAATCGTGGTCGACAAAGGCCGCCGCTTAGCCTTGACCCCCTTGGGCCAAGAAGTCTTTCGCTTCCTGTAAATGTCGCCTCATTTAAATCCTCTTTGCCGCATCGTTTTAGTCGAGCCTTTGATTCCCGATAATACTGGAAACATTGGTCGAACCTGTGTTGGGACCGAATCTGAACTGCATCTCGTCGGACCTCTGGGTTTTGATATCACGGAGAAGCGTGTGCGTCGCGCCGGCCTTGATTATTGGGACGATTTGAAATGGTTTTATCACGAGAATTTTGCTGCTTGGCAAAGTCAGGTGGCAGATTCGGAGCGGGTGTTTTTTTTTGAAACGACGGCCAAAAAGCCGATCTTTGAAGCTGAATTTAAGCGCGGCGATTGGTTGGTCTTCGGCAAGGAGACCTCGGGCCTTGATAAAGCTTTGATTGAGGCGAATGACGCACATGCTTGGTTCTTTCCGATGCCCGGACCGACGCGCAGTTTGAATCTTTCGAACTGCGTTGCCGTGGCCGTCTTCGAAGTGATGCGGCAAACCTGGCCGGGTTAAATTAATTTTTT
>JAYVXN010000084.1:0-8197 GCA_043785085.1 Bdellovibrionales bacterium
TTAAAAATCGCTGAACCCAAACAGCGGTTGACGCAAAGCGCCCACTTACAAGGTGTAAAGCTCGTACTGCTCTAAATGGTAGTTCGGCTCCAATTTGAAGACGACCGATCTGCCGACCCGCTTTTCGACGTTTTCGAGCATTTCGTTTTCTTCTTCGTAGATCCAATCTCCAACCGTGGGATGGCAATGGACCACGGTGGTTGCGCGCGGGTCTAATTTTCGGCCTTCGCGTTCAATATCGCGAAAGATTTCATGGGCGATCGTGGCTTTTTGCTTAATGTACCCACGGCCATCGCAATAGGTGCAGGGCTCACACAGGGTTTTAACCAGACTTGGCCGAATGCGTTTTCGCGTCATTTCGATGAGGCCAAGGTTCGACATCGAGAGGACGGTGGTTCTGGCTCGGTCCTTAGTGAGCTCCTCTTTCAGGAGATTTAAAACTTTTTCACGATGGGCTTCTTTTTCCATGTCGATAAAATCAATAATGATAATGCCGCCGCAGTTGCGAATGCGCAGCTGATGCGCGATCTCGCGCAGGGCTTCCATATTGGTTTTTAAAATCGTGTCTTCAAAATCTTTTTTGCCAACGTATTTGCCGGTGTTGACATCAATCACCACCAAGGCTTCCGCTTCGTCTATGACAATATAGCCACCTGATTTTAGCCAAATTTTGCGCTCCATTGAGCGCGAAATTTCGAGGTCGATTTCGTAAAGATCAAAGAGCAAACGCTCATCGCGGTAAAGGTGGACCTTGTTTTTATACTTGGGCATGAATTGCGATAGAAAACTCAAAATTTTTTTATGCGAGTCTTCATCATCCGTGAGGACCCGGTCGACTTCTTCGCTCAAGAGATCGCGCAAGGCCCGCAGTTCAACGTCGAGCTCGGCGTGCACCAGGCCTGGATTTTTTCGTTTTTCATAGTTCTTCTGTACTTCTTGCCAAAGGCGATTGAGATAATCGAGGTCCGCACGCAAGCTGGCCTCGGTGGCACCTTCGCCGGCGGTCCGAACGATGACGCCGGCTTTCGGTTCAATTTTTTCGACAATACTACGGAGGCGTTCTCGCTCAGTAGGATCTTCAATGCGGCGCGAGACTCCGAGATGATTGAGGGTCGGCATAAACACCACGTGGCGACCTGGTAACGAAATATGGGTCGTAATACGCGCCCCTTTTGAACCGAGGGGATCTTTTGCGACCTGGACCAAAATCGATTGGCCCTCGTTGAGAAGTTCTTGAATTCTCGGTCGTGGCGGTGATTCTGGCTCAGCTGACGTTTCAGTGGCCTCGTCGATCAGCTCATCTTTATCTGAGGCTGGCTCTTTTTCATAAAAATCGCTACCCTCTTCCTCCATGTCCCCACGGACGTCGCCAACATACAAAAATGCGGCTCGATCTAGTCCGATGTCGACGAATGCCGCCTGCATTCCAGGCAGGACCCGAATCACGCGACCACGATGAATCGACCCGACTAAAGTTGGCGAAGTTTTTCGCTCAATTTTAAGATCCGTCAGGACGTTGTTTTCCATATAGGCCACACGGGTTTCGACGGGTCTTACATTGATTAAGATCTCGGATGCCACAGCTTTATCCTCTTTTTTGAACCGGAGTGGGACCCCTTTGAAGTCGAGGTCGAATATTCGACCTTAATATAACGCGGTCGAAGTCCGATAACTAGTTAAAGCTACTGATCAAAGATTGATAACACTTTAACAGGGTGTTGCAAAGCTTTGCTTCCCATGGAGAAGACAACGAATTATGGCAAAAATAGATGATCTTTTTAAAATCATGGTTCAGCAGGGCGCATCAGATTTACATCTTTCTGCAAGCGCTCCTCCTTATCTGCGCTTGCATGGTGAGATGGTCAAGCTGGAGTTTCGCCCGCTCAGCAATGAGGAATGCCAAGCACTTGTCTTTGAAATCTTGAATGAAAAACAGAAAAAGGGCTTTATTGAAAACTGGGAGCTTGATTGCTCCTACACTGTCGAGGGTGTGGGCCGTTTTCGCTGTAACGTGTTTATGCAAAGAAAAGGCATGGGCGCAGTTTTTCGCGTTATTCCCGAGAAAATTAAGACCGTGGAAGAGCTCGGTCTGCCACAAAGCCTTTTGGATTTAATCAATACCCCGAAAGGGTTGGTTTGTGTGACGGGCCCGACAGGTTCGGGTAAGTCGACGACCCTTGCCGCCCTGATCAACCACATCAATGTGAATGAAAAAGCGCATATTATCACTATTGAAGATCCCATCGAGTTTGTGCATCCGAATTTACAATCGCTCGTGAATCAACGTGAAGTTTCGAGCCACACAAAATCATTTGCGCACGCTCTTAGGGCGGCGTTACGAGAAGACCCTGATATCGTGTTGGTGGGTGAAATGCGCGATCTCGAGACCATCCAATTAGCACTCACGGCTGCCGAAACCGGTCACTTGGTTTTTGGCACACTTCACACCAATAATGCGCACAAAACTGTGGATCGGATCATTGACGTTTTTCCGGACGGAAAACAGGCGCAAATTCGCGTGATGCTCTCGGAGAGTCTGCGTGGCGTGGTGGCGCAGTCACTGCTGCCGAGACATGATAAACCTGGCCGAGTGGCAGCGCTCGAAGTTCTCATAAACAATAATGCGATTGCCAATTTAATTCGAGAAGGCAAAACCTTTCAAATTCCGTCGATGATGCAAACTGGAAAAGCGACGGGAAATATCACTTATCAGTCGACAATTGATGAGCTTTTGAAAAAAGGCCAGATCAGTCAAAAAGTCGCTAATGAGTTTCTCGGAAAAAGTGAAAAAGAACCGGCCACTCCTTCCCAGAGTTCAGCGCCTGGGGCAAAGAAGGCTGGTTAGGACCCGTTAAACAATAACCTTTACATTTGGCGCCCAGATTTGGGTGAGATTTGAGGGCACCGGACTGAAGGCATTCGAAGGCGTAGCCAAGTGGTACGTCGAGGTTGTCTGAGGGAGGAGCACTCAAAGCTGGCCCGAAGATGGGAGGCCAAATGTAAAGGTTATTGTTTAACGGGTCTTTAGAAGGTCCAACCGACTTGTAGGCGCGGGGGTGAGCTGACGACGTCTCGCCCTGCTAAAAGCTGCTCACGTTCGATCTGTGAAACAGCGGCTGTTCCGTAAAATTCTGCTGGGTTGGAAGCGGCTTTGTAGGTGACGTAGGACGTCCCGACAATAATTCCGAACGCAAAACCGATAGCGATATTCGAAAGTTTTTCCTGCGGACGCCCATAAAAACTCAAAGTACTGAGACCAAGGATCGCACCGCCCAGTCCCGCAAAAATAATGGTCGCCAGCTGTTTGCGTGGGCCACCTGAAGAGGCCTTGGCGGTGCCGTCTGCGCCCGGTGCTCCAGGAGGCGGAACGGGTGGTGGTGCCTGTTGCGCCAAAGCCGAGGTCGCAATTGAAAAGCTCAACAGTATCAGAAGTAAGGTTTGTATCATTTGTTTTGCCAAGGCGCCTCCGCATCATCCAAGACCATAAAGCTCGTTTCACTGAGTGCTTTCTTCACAAGAATTCGCTCCACCTGATTGACCTGTGCCCGCAGTGGCCCCTGAGAGAGTAGGACAGCAAATTCCTTTAGCTGTTGCTCGCTCCCCTGGGCCATGGCTTCGACCCGACCATCATCGAGATTGCGAACCCACCCAACTAAACCAATTTCATTCGCGCGGAAAGAGGCAAAATTTCGGTACCCGACTCCCTGCACGCGACCATCGATGAGAAACTGACAACAGAGCATGTTTTGACATTCCTGGTTACCATTGGTAATTTCAACTGATTTTTGTGCGAATTCCAAGGAGTTTTATGCGCAAACCAGACGGCCCTGCGCGAATGGTGACGATCACTTCGCCGCAAGATCTTGCCTCGTATATCGAACACACCCTCCTGCGTGCCGAGGCGACGACGGCGGATATTACCAAGGTCTGTGAGGAGGCTCGCCAGTTTGCCTTCAAAGCTGTCTGTGTGAATCCGGCCTTCGTTCGGCAAGTTAGTCGCGCTCTTTTGGGCACATCAACTTTAGCCGTGACTGTGGTCGGCTTTCCTCTCGGAGCTACTGACTCGCGCGTGAAGGCTCGGGAAACTGAGATTGCGCTCATCGATGGCGCGCAAGAAATTGATATGGTGCTTCGCCTAGGAGCCCTAAAGGAAGGCGATTATTCTCTCGCTGAAACCGATATTTCAGAAGTCGTAAGCGCCGCCAGCGGAGCGCCGGTCAAAGTCATTATTGAAACCGGACTTCTCAGTGCCGATGAAATCACGACCGCCTGTAAAATCTGTGAAACCGCCGGGGCGAGTTTTGTAAAAACAGCAACGGGCTTTTTGGGGCGAGGGGCCGCAGTAGAAGATATCGTGCTGATGCGCAAGACCCTTTCAGCGCACATGAAGATCAAAGCCTCTGGCGGAATAAAGTCTTTTACTCAAGCGAAACTTCTGATCGAAGCGGGCGCCGATCGAATTGGCGCAAGTTCCAGTGTGGCGCTCGTGCAAGGACAGGGTGCAAGCGGTGGCTATTGAAATGAGTTTTCTGCCGGCGGAACTGATTAAAAAAAAGCGCAATCTGCAAACTCATACTCCAGAAGAAATTCAGTTTTTAATCGACGGTTATTGCCGTGGAACCCTTCCGGATTATCAAATGGCTGCGTGGCTGATGGCGGTGTTTTTTAATGGTATGTCGAAAGACGAAACCACCGCCCTGACGACGGCGATGTTGCATTCAGGCCAAACCTTGGACTTCTCACACCTGCCTGGAAAAACTGTCGACAAACACAGTACCGGCGGAGTCGGCGATAAAACCAGCATGATTTTGACTCCGCTCGTGGCGGCAGCGGGTGTGTATGTGCCGATGATTGCCGGACGAGGTTTGGGCCACACGGGTGGCACCCTCGATAAACTTGAGGCCATCCCCGGGTTCAGCGTGAACCTCAGTCTTGCGCAATTCAAGGCAGCGGTTGAAAAACACCATATGGCGCTGATCGGACAGACCTCTGAAATCTGCCCTGCGGATAAAAAAATCTACGCGCTTCGGGACGTCACCGCCACCGTCGAATCACTCCCCTTGATTTGCGCCAGTATTATGTCGAAAAAATTGGCCGAAGGCATCACGGGGCTAGTGCTTGACGTTAAATTTGGCTCCGGCGCCTTCATGAAATCTTTAGATCAGGCCGAAGCCTTAGCTGATAAACTCATGGAAATTGGCCAGGCCCACGGTAAAAAAGTGTCCACTCTACTGACAAATATGGAGCAGCCTCTCGGATGTTTTATCGGTAATTCTTTGGAAATAGGCGAGTGCGTCGCGATTATGCAGGGTGGGAGTTATTTTGGACGAAGTTCCGGCGACTTCGCGGACACCCGAGAACTGACGCTGCAGTTAGCTGGTGAAATGATTTGGCTTGGTGAAAAAGCCTCGGGTCCGGAAGAGGGCTACAAAATCGCCGAAACACTTTTGGCTTCCGGAGCCGCCTACGACAAATTTCTCGAACTTTGCCGGCTTCAGGGTGGGCGTCTCGAAGAACTTCCAGTTCCAAATCATAAACTGACAATCAATGCCACGGAAAGCGGCTATATGGGAGCTTTTGAGACCGAGAAAATTGGCCTCGCGGCGCTGGCTCTCGGAGCCGGCCGGATGAAAACGACGGATACGATCGACCCAACTGCCGGAATTGAAATCCACCGCAAGCTTGGCGACAAAGTCTCTGCTGGAGAACCCTTGTTTACTATCTTTGGAAGTAATCAAAACTTATTTGCCGAGGCCACGCGCACGCTCTTGGCTGCGACAACTATTTCCTTGCAAAAACGCGCCGCTCCAGCTTTGATAGCGAAGAGAAAGGTGATTTAACCTTGTTAATGGTTCAAGAAAATCTTCAAGAAACAGTCGACTATATCCGGCGCTTTTCAAAGCTGAAGCCGCGAATGGGCATTATTTTAGGCTCGGGCCTCGGTGCGTTTGTCGATAAAATCACCATCGAAACCTCGATCAATTACGATGAAATTCCGTCGTTTGTTGCTCCCTCAGTAGATGGTCATACGGGCCGCCTGATTCTTGGCCATGTTGGACAAGTCCCAATCGCCTGTTTGCAAGGTCGTGTGCATTATTACGAAGGCCATTCAATGGCCACGGTGGTTTATCCGACGCGAACCTTGGCAATGCTCGGTATTGAAATTCTCATGCTCACCAATTCTGCCGGCGGTCTCGATCCGAAAATGCAGGCGGGTGATTTTATGGTTATCGACGATCATATCAATATGATGGGCGATAATCCGCTGAAGGGTCCGAATATTTCGCAGCTCGGACCGCGATTTCCCGATATGACTGAAGCTTATGACCGCAAATTGAACGACAAAATGGCAGAGATTTTGACCGCACAAAAAATCGGTTTTTGGCGTGGAATTTATTGCGGCGTCAGTGGCCCGACTTATGAAACTCCAGCCGAAGTTCGCTTTTTGCAGATGGTCGGCGGAAAGGCCGTCGGCATGAGCACGGTCCCGGAATCGATTGCCGCCAATCACCTTGGCTTACGCGTTTGCGCCCTTAGTTGCGTCACAAATCTGGCCTCGGGTATTTCGCGTCACAAGCTGTCGCATGCTGAGGTCACCCAAACAGCGAGGGCTGTTGAAGATAAGTTTTGCGGCTTTTTAACTGAGTTTATCGGCACACTTTAAACTTGTCGTCTCTGATGTGACCTATGAAAAAACTGCCGAAAAAACTGCCGAAAAAAAATAAACTCATTCATATTCACAATGCCTGTCTTGTCACGATGAACAAAAAGCGTGAGATTATGCACGGTGATTTACTGATTGAAGGTGAGCGCATCGCCTACATTGGTGAAAATATTCCGCGGCACTTTTTGCAGAATCAAGGTTCGATTGAGCGCATTGATGCCGAAGGTGACTTTGTCATCCCGGGCCTTATTCAAGCCCACACGCATCTTTGTCAGACATTGTTTCGTGGACTTGCCGATGATTTATCTTTACTAGATTGGCTGGAAAAGAAAGTCTGGCCCATGGAGTCTGCCCACTCCTCGGCTTCACTTGCCGCATCAGCGAAAATCGGACTTTTGGAAATGCACCTCTCGGGAACGACGACGATCAATGATATGGGCACCGTTCGCCACACTCAGACGCTTCTTGAGACGGTCGAAGAAAGCGGCATGCGCTATTGGGGTGGAAAATGCTTGATGGACTTAAAGCCCTATTCGGGGCCGCTCTATGAAAAAACGCCGCAAAGCCTCAGCGAAACGGATGAGTTAATTTCAGAATGGCGGCGGCGCAGCCGCCTCATTCGCTACACGCTTTGTCCGCGTTTTGCGGTTTCTTGTTCAGATGAAATTCTTCATCGAGTGATCGAATTGCAAGCGCAACATGACCTGCTAATTCATACGCACGCCTCTGAAAGTAAAGATGAGATTGCGCTCATCAAAAAACGCACGGGCCTCAACAACGTTGATTTTTTTGCGAAAATTGGCTTGTTGAACCGACGCACGGTTTTAGTTCATGGCGTGCATTTAACCTCAGGTGAGCTTAAAAAAATGATTCGTGCTGAGACGTCACTGGTTCATTGCCCAAGTTCGAATTTAAAACTCGGGAGCGGCATTGCTCCGACTGAGACCTATGTAAATTCAGGCTTAACGGTCGCTATCGGATCCGATGGCGCGCCTTGCAATAACTCGATGGATGCCTTTATTGAAATACGTCTGGCCGCCTTGATTCAGAAGCCGCGCTTTGGGCCCGAGGCGCTTCCAGCGCAGACGGCTTTTGAGATGGCGACGATCAATGGTGCGCGCGCGCTGAATGCCGAAAAAGATATCGGTTCACTGGAATCTGGAAAACTTGCCGATGTTGTGATCATTTCTAGAAAACATCCAGGAGTGGCGACCGTGGCAAACCCTTATTCGGCTTTAGTTTATTCATGTCTCGGGCGCGATGTCAGAGATGTTTTCATTGCTGGGCGGCCGATCGTGCGCAATTACCACCATCAGATTTATGAGCCCGCTCAGGTCGTCGCCAAAGCGCAAAGTGAGTTGGCGCGGCTGCTCAAGCGGATATAGCAACGGCATTGGTGACCGAATGATCGTCCGGCTGAGTTTTGCTGCACCCCTACCTCAAGCGCTGGAGGTAGGGGTGCAGCAAAACCGCGGACTCACTCCTCACCGCAGTGAGCTGTGCGACGCTGTCAGGAAACGGTCGCTTTTGATC
>JAYVXN010000085.1:0-2466 GCA_043785085.1 Bdellovibrionales bacterium
TTGGCTGTACTCACAGTTGAAACCACCGGAATATTTTTAACCTACTCATTTAGTCGCAATCTCTCACGTGGTTTAAATGAAATTAATCTCGGCGCCAAATCCCTCGGAAGCGGGCATTTCGAGCAACGGGTAGCGGTTCGGTCCAATGATGAGTTAGGCCAATTGGCTGGATCTATCAATCAATTGGCTAGGGAGTTGGAAGCTAATATTGGCAGACGTCATGACGCTGAAACAGCGAGCCAGTGGAAGTCGATGTTTTTGGCCAATGTTAGTCACGAGATTCGCACGCCTTTAGGGTCTATCATGGGATTTACGGAACTTTTGAAGGACCCGGGACTTTTGTTGGAAGAGCGTGATCGTTATATTGGGATCATTCAACGAACCAGTGAGAACCTCAATAATCTGATCAATGACATTTTGGATCTTTCCAAGGTGGAAGCCGGTCATCTTGCAATTGAAGAAAAAATGTTTGCGACGACGGGTTTCTTCGATGATCTGTTTGAAGTCTTAAATGTCAAAGCCCAAAGTAAAGAGGTGGATCTGCGTTTGGAGCGGATCGGACGCATTCCGTCATCGATACGAACTGACGCCGAGCGATTGCGGCAGATTTTAATGAACCTAATTGGAAACTCTATTAAGTTCACACCGGCAGGTGGCTCTGTTCGAGTGATATATCAAGTGAGGTCAGAGCAGCTCCGCGTCACTATTGCCGATACCGGACCAGGAATACCGCGTGAACACCAAGGTCGATTGTTTCAACCCTTTTCGCAGGCTTCTGCAGAAGTCGGCAAATCATATGGGGGAACCGGCCTCGGACTGTTTTTATCGCGACGCCTGGCCCGTGCTTTAGGTGGCGATGTCACTCTCGAAATGAGCAGTCCCGGTAAAGGCGCCACTTTTGTGGCAACAGTGAAACTGGCCCATATTGAATCTCAGACTCAACCTTCTCTTAATTCAATGGCACGCGAGCAGGTCAATTCACAGGACGATGCAAGTCGCAGGCGGCAAGAAGATGTGCCTGGCGCAGTGGTTGACGATTTGCGCTTGGCCGGACGAAAAATTTTGGTGGTCGATGATACACAGGATAATCAATTACTCATTCATCGCATACTCAGTAAACGAGGTGCGATCGTCTCCTTTGCCAACAATGGAAAAGAAGCCATCGAAAAAGCTCTTTCCGAGCCCTTTAATTTGATCTTGATGGATATTCAAATGCCGATCATGAATGGTGACCTGGCCGTGCGAGAATTACGCCAGCGTGGTTACACTCAGCCAATTGTGGCAATGACAGCCCAGGCGATGAAAGAAGATCGTGATAAGGCTCTGAGTGATGGCTGCGATGATTATTTGGCCAAACCGATACCGGTTCATAAACTTTTGCAGGTTGTGACTAAATACTCAGGAGTTATTGCGGAGAAACCTCTCGGCTGATGGTGGAACGCGGCGCTTCGTCACGCGCGGGACTAGAACCGAAATTAAGTCGGGTATAAACGGTATTCCAATAAAAACCGGAGCGGAAGACCCATTCTTCCGCCGCACGAGTCCCAATATGAACAATTTCAATCTCTTACTACTCTGCCTGTCGCGGGTAAAACCCCCGACAAGCCATAACAATCCAAAAATCCGGCTGCACGTATAGAGAAGCTAAAGCGACCTGAGGCAGGAGCCGAATCACTTCATGGCTCAGACTTGATAGAGTTGATTTCGGTATATGGAGATGATCCCGCCGAGGTCCAAGTTGAAATCCAACAGATTGCCGCAAAAGCACGGGCGAAGCTTGTCGCACCAACGCCAGCACCGCCAGGCCCAGGAGCTTCGGTTTAGGGGTTGGGAAAGCCCCAATATTGCGGAAGCCCGAAAAACGCCCAGGACGCCTTTATTCGCGTCAGAAAACCAACCTTTGCATATCCGGGGACCTAGAAGCTCATTTAATAATGATGCGACACATTAAACTCACATGTTTGTGAGGATTTCTTTTGGGTTTAGTGAGTTCCCGCTTGGTGGTTTTTTCACGGTGGGCTATACCGCTCAACCAATGCAAACCCGAGAAATCTCCGTCTATAACTTCAGCGATTACCGCAGCTATCTTCAAAGCGTCCTGCGGTTTCGGAAGGAAAACAACCGCCGTTTCAGCCTCGGGGCATGGGCAAGCCGCCTGAGCTTAAGCAGTTCTTCTTCCTTAATAATGATCCTCAAGGGCACCCGAAATCCTAGCAGCGCCCTCACGGATAAGCTAATCGAGGAAATGCGCCTGTCGGCTTCTGAGGCCGAATATTTTCGGAACTTGGTGCAACTTTCGAAGGCAAGTAACAACGATCATCTTCGCCAGCTCTTGCTGGAAAAACTTGCGAAGAAAAATCCATCCCGTAGTTTTCGGCCAATTTCGCTCGATATATTTCGAGTTTTTTCAAACTGGCTTCCGGCTGCTATCCGCGAATTGGCAGACCTCCAGGTCTTCCAAGAAGA
>JAYVXN010000086.1:0-8192 GCA_043785085.1 Bdellovibrionales bacterium
ATTGTCAGCGGTGAAGTCACCGCGCAAGAATCATTTTTCTCCAGGGAAACTGCAAGAACTAAACAGAGATTATGCTGCCCGTCTCCGAACTACCTCTAGCAGGCGCGTTGCCAATGTCACTCGGATGTTGACTGCCTATTTTAGACGACGTCCTTGCTGTCCATATAAAGAAGCTCAGGACTACCCGGCCTTGCTTATGCAAAGTCAGACCGAGTTTTTTGTTTTGAGCACAGGTAGATCCATAGGCTTGATGCGTTTTAAAAAGACCATATAGCTCTCGGGATTGTAATCCATTTCCATCTCGCAAGGATTCTCAGAGCACTTAGCAACCTCTGCAGGCTTGAAATCATAGGCGACCACTCCGGATGCATCCATTTCGATATCTTGACCGACCCTCACTAAGATCTCAGCTTCCTTTTCGCATTTCTCACAAAAGTGCGGCACAAAAATCGATTCGACCACACAGTTGCCTGGCACAAAGCCGCTAATCATGTTCATTTGAAAAACAATGGCTTTTGGACATTCATATAAGACAATCAGAGGAATCGCCGAAAGCGATTCGACCCACTGAACCCACTCACGAATTCCGATTGAATTAATGCCAGAAACCTTACGTAAATTAATAGTTATTTTTTTTAGTTTCTTATCACTGTGCGGCGGAAGTTTGGCGTCCTCATCGATGGCGCCCTCAAAGACATACTCTAAAACATCGTCAGCGAACTTCTCAATAAAATTAAACTTAGCCATCTTATCCTCTTGCTGCAAATAAACGTCGTAACTAATGATTTTCAATTGGGCTCAATAAGCATTTAAATTTGTTTTGTTCATTAACCAATCTCGACAACATGAAGATTCTTAGGAATCTCCACCGGAATTTTTGAAGTCATGCCCAGGGGCAACGCACAACAAACTAAGGTTCGCTGACCGCGCTGAACACCAATGTAAATACTGACGCAAGATTCGAAAACCAAAAAGCTGCCGATACCAGCGCCATTTCCGTCAGCGCGTATCGCTTGCGCAACGCCCTTGCTAAAACAACTTTCGATGGCGCGAAGAAGATGACGGTAATCAAGTGCGCCGAAACTATCTATGCAGCCCAAAAGCATGCGATGCCCATCTGCTGCGGCAAAAAATTCGATCTTCCCAGCGGCAACGTTTTTAGGGTCAGACACACGCAGCATGTTTTTGGCCCCATTCGTAAATAATTCATCCGCAACCAAACTAGCTTCATGTCGTATTTTTCGCGTCTTTGACAACGCCGCCATATATTCCTTCAGACTCTCTAATACTAAATGCTTGCGAGCCGTGGCATTACAGTGAAGCAAGAAATGCGGAAACTTATCGATCAAAGGCTGACCGAAGATGGTTTCAATCGGTTCATTCAAGAATCGGCTTGGGTCTTGTTGAATGAGATGGGCGACTCTGATCTCCTGATCGTACTCGAGACCTTGCTTTTGCACAATATGTCGCGCCCCATGCTCAAGCGCCAAATTAACAACCCGAGCGCCGTTAATATTGTCACAAACCACAATCCCGTCATGTGGCACATCTTCTAAATTTGAATTTTCGACCCAATTAATTATTTTTGCTGCACTCATGAGGTCCTTATCGGTCCCTATTAAAAAAGCTGAAAATTAATTTTATTCACGCTCGCAAATGAGACATTTAACGATTCATTCTCAAAATGAGTCGATCTGCCTTGAGACTTTTTCATATCCCGAATGTGATATGTCGTTTTCTGTTAGGGAAAAAAGCACTGTTTTTCTTGAGTGAGTATTGACGAAAAATTCCGGTTTGATTTGGATATCGCCGAACTCCATTTTGTTAAGGTTTTGTGCTCATCGATTTCAGGAGGTGTGGTGCGGGCAAAACTCTGATGACTGCCATCATCCCATTGTCTTCATGCTGAAGAATACCGCTTCAGATGGTCACTTTTGTGGGTGATTCACAATATAATCCCGGAGCAGTGCTGCTTTTTTCGATGGCTCTCCCAAAGTGAAAAACAGTGTCTCGCGATCAAGTGGTGGATGCTTGGGTTGACCGACCTTTGCAGTCAAAATCGACCTGGGTCCGAGAGCCATGGCTCCAGGAGTCAGTCTGACAAATTCAACAATATCATCGAAACTACCTAGAAATTTAGTGCTCGGACGCAGTTCGTGGCCATTGTTCCAGCGTCGGATCACCATGTCTTTGGCAGCCTGAAATTTAATCGGCATGGCAAACTGAATTTTTATATCTGGCCCGCCAAAATCTTTCCAAGTATTGCTCTGCCCGCTCAAAATTTTTCCGAGGTCTTCTTTACTTAGGGCATTGACTTTCAGATCTGGATGCAAAATCAAATGCGTGGTTTCAACGCCGAGTTTGGTGATTTTAAATTGCTCCAGATTTTTAATGCTTGCGCCCTCTGCACGCAAGGCTTTGATCGACGACTCCCAATCATCCATAGCCGCGAGCCCAATTTCGACTTTTTTGGTATCGACGGCTAAAATCGCATTGAGGGAAGAAATACCACCAGCCACTAATGACTCGAGTTGAATCCCGGTTTCTTTCAGAAATGGTTCTTTGATTTTATTAAAGATAGAAACCAGGGGGCCCGGCGCGACAGCCACCACCATTGTCTCGGTTGCAAAGCTCGGTACCCTGAAAAAAGTCAGCAGACTAAAGACAAGGAGCAGACTCGGAGTGCAGTTGCGATGTGACATGACATTTACCTCACGGAACAAACTCTAATCCATTTATTGTGGGGGGAAGTCATTGCATTGAGCAATCATTGCAGCAAGTGCAAGGTGAGAATTGGATCAACGTCGAGCGGCTTTTTTTATGACCCTGAATTGCAAGATCCTGTATGCTAAAATCACCGGATTAAGTGCGACCCTTCAGGCTCAGCAGCAGCAGATTGACGATCTAAAAAAGAAAAATCTGCAAATCAAACAATGGGCTTGTGCGAAAGATCCGCAGGCTCCGTTTTGCCAGTAACGGCAAAACCAGTAATGACAAACCAGAGCCTTTCGAGTCATTAGCGAACCAGTGTCATGACGCCTGAAACTTTCTCTTTATGAATGGCTCCAGTTTTATCCGGTGCTGATGCAGTTTCAAAATTAAAATCTGCGGTATTACCATCGCCTTTTTTAAGGGTGATCAGAAGGTGATAGTTTTCGTCCATGTCTGAATTGACAAAAAGACCGCTTCCGCCCAGTTGACCCATTTTGATGGCCTCGCCTTTGCCGTTGGTACGGGTCACCTGATTGTTGAGCACCTCGGCTGAGGGCATTTGATAGGGGCGAAAGTTGTTTTTGGCATCATAGATTTTCAATTTAAAAGTCATCTCATAGCCCGACATCGAGAGAAATAGTTCGAGATGATTCTTTGTCGTGGTGCCATCGTTGCTAACTGAAACATCGCCAATCCAATAGCCCAACATTGGCTTCGGATCGCCCACCAGATCTTTTTGCACGACCCCACCTGGATAAGACGGCTCAGGTGGCGGCGCTTCGTTTTTCGCACAAGACGTAAATAAAACCAAGGCAGTGACTGCCATTAACAGAGATTTCATTGGTATCCCTCCCCATTTATTAAGGTGAGAATAATTTAGTCTGAACGGCTCAAGGAAGCAATCCCAATTAAAGTAAGTAACTCGAAGTGGCTTAACTATTTTTAACAAAGTTTCTCTGCCATTCAGGCTTATTTAAGACGACTCTTGAGAGGTGCTCAATCATTTTAATTTCGTCGCGAAATTTTTGGCGTTTTATTGAAGAATTCAACACGGCTTAGACAATACCTTTCCAGAGCTGACGTTCACTCGTGATTGCTCGCTGAAAAGGGTATGTTTGATAAGGCTTATTCGTTTCGCCAAATGCGAGAGGAGGAGTAATGCCGACCACAACGCAAACCGAACATAATGCACAAGTGCCGCAAACACCGAATTCCGATAAGTTCACAGGACGTCTCGGTCACTCTCCAGACGAAGACTTTAACGGCGCGGAATCCGTACACCTCGATCCGATGGCCACCGAGATCCTTGATTCAACAGAATCGATTGGTATTGGAAATGTTGAAATCAGTGATCCATTGGCTTCGGCTGGAATGGGGGATGGTAACTACGCGGATATTCGCGGACATCTGAAAGAGGACCCAGAACAGGTGTCGATTGATCGGTCGTCCAACTATGATTATGGTGGCCCGACAACGGATCGTTTTCATCAGGATCCCGGTGAACCTGAAACGGAAGAAGCGGCGCTCCCACCTGAGACGATTGAGAAAGAAAAAGATCAGCCAAAAAATCGTTTTTAACGCTTCGGATGCGCGCCTTTATCACCGCGAAGTAATGTTTGTTTTTGCAACCGAGAGTCTCTCTGTCGCAACTTTTTTTGATAGGCCGATTGGGCCGCCGGCGAGCCAGTCGATAATAAGACTTTTTAAGCTCAGTCGCCGAGGCCTCTGGACCGACGCCGAGCAGCTCCCGGTGGCTTCTAACACTAGGGCTTTCTTTATTGAGAGCAGAAGGCAAATGAGACTCCGTATGGCTCAACTTCTCACATATTCACGGCGTTTCGCAAGTGTCTCATCCCATAATGAGGCGAAGTGACTGCGGCCCTTCAAAGATTTCTTTAAATTCCGATAATAAATAAGAGATTTTCACTTGATCAGTAGGGTTGCAATCGAGAGGACAAAGCGTGGCAATGTTAGACCGTTATCGCAAGTCAGGCGGATTCATTCAGCTGCTCAATTTACTTGAAACCTGTGGCACGCAGAAACAAGAAAAATTCATGACTATGATTCGTGAAGAAGACCCACGCTGGGCGGAGACGCTTGAGAAGAAGATGTTGAGTTTGCCGCGGATCTTTTCCTGGCCGCATGAGGCGATCGCCGAGGTCGCGGGCAACTTAAATGAATTGACTATCATTGTCGCGTTTCACGGACTTGATCAGGCGCAACGTGAGAAAATCCTTAAAACATTTGATAATTTTCGCCGTCATCGGATTGAAGACTTATTCAGCTCCCGCTCACCCTTACCCTCTGAAATTCAGACCATGCTCGCTAAAGTGATTGCGGAAGTTCGCAAAATGATCACGGAAGGCCGATTGCGCATGGATAAATTTGATCCGCCGCTCGTCATCGAAGACGATATTGAAATGCACCTTGAGAAGGCTGAAGAAGATGCCACGGCCTTGGCCATGATTGCTTCCGAATCGAATATCATTCATCTCAAAAATGCTTGCGAGGCCGAAGCGCACGCAAAGGCTGGATCACATAATCACCGTGACGATGTCGCCTCTTTGAAAAAAGTGATTTCGTCTCTGACTCATGAAAATGCCGCTTTGAAAAACGAAGTGAGCCACCTTCGCATCAAGCTGGAGCAAATTAAAAAAATCGTCTAAGTCTGTCAGTCCAG
Organism: Bdellovibrionales bacterium; assembly: GCA_043785085.1. Lineage (GTDB taxonomy): Bacteria > Bdellovibrionota > Bdellovibrionia > Bdellovibrionales > JAMPXM01 > JAYVXN01. The sequence continues at coordinate 5,393 of JAYVXN010000086.1, forward strand.
ACCGTTCATAAATGAAAATTATTGTTCACATAAACTAAACTGAAGTTACAAGTTTTTATCCTCGCCTTTAGTAACTATTTAGGCTAGGTCGACGTGATTCACGGCGGCCCAGCAAGGCGTAAATGCTAGCATTATGGACATCACGGAAGAAAAACACGCAGGTGAGGTTGTGGGGACTGAGCCTGTCTACGAGGGGAACAAGGATGTTGCAGAGTCGACGTGCTTTTATATTTTTAATGTTTATTTTATTCTTTTCGGGTGGCGTTCATGCGGTCACGCCAACGGCAGTCAAAGAGTGGACTTTTTTAATCTATCTTAACGGCAATAATTCTCTGGATTCGTTTGGTCCGTTTAATTTGAAGCAAATGGAAAAAGTTGGCAGCACAGATAAAGTCAATATCGTCGTACAATGGGCGAGCCTCTCGGGCCATTTCACGAAACGCCTGTATATTCAAAAGAGTTTAGATCCCAACAATGTCACGTCTCCAGTGGTTGAAACGCTGAACAACGTCGACATGGGTGACTATCATAGCTTTGAAGATTTTATTGAATGGGGTGCTAAAAACTATCCCGCGCAAAAGTACTTCGTGAACATCTGGAATCACGGCGGCGGTTGGCATTTGACGTCGCTGGCGAAACTGAAGCCAACAGATATCAGCTGGGATGATAACACCGGGCACTTCATCAAGACCGAAGAGCTTGGCCAATCGTTGAAGAGAATTTCTCAGGTTATTGGTCAAAAGGTCGATCTTTATGGCAGTGATGCTTGTTTGATGGGAATGGCTGAAGTGGCCGGTGAGATGGCTGATTCAGTTAAATACTATGTCGGGTCGCAAGAAGTTGAACCGGGTGAAGGCTGGTCTTATGACACTCTTTTGACTAAATGGAATGCATTGGCCGACTCTTCGCCCGCGAATGTTTCTAAGGCGTTGGTCGAGTCATATATTGAGTACTATAAGAATGGACCGGGCGGCAACGTGACGATGGCCGCTTACGATCTTTCGAAAATGTCTCAGTTGGAACAAGCGATTGCCGAGTTTTCAAAAAACCTCATTCAGTTGCCATTAATTGATCGCCAGGCGGCGATGCAAGTTGCGCTGAAGTCGCAGGCCTTTACCTATGTTGACTATGTGGACCTGGTTGATTTTGTCGGCCAACTTGAGGCGGCACCCGTAAAATCGGTTGATAGCGCCGTCCTAGCAAAAGTGAAAACGGCAGTGGCTTCGTTCGTCATGCTGAATGGGACCTCGGCTTCAATGGCCGGTGCTCACGGGCTTTCGATTTGGATACCTGATTCGACGACACTGTCACAGTATGAGTCTCGCTATAGCGGCCTGGTATTTAATCAACAGACCAATTGGCTGGCGGCTCTGAAAGGTATGCTCCAATAGATTTTTCTCTTGGCCGCTAGCGAAATGGCTGGCGGCGTTTCAAGAGCCTGCCTTTTTAGACGGGCTTCACATTTAGAAGCGACTATAACTTTGGACTCAAACCGATCCCACACTTCTCAAGCGTTTTGAATAGAAAGTTATTGTCGCTTTTAGGTCAACAAACCCGCCGTTTTCCATCTATAATGAAAAAATGTCGTATCTGAGTTCGCATTCGTTGCGCGTGGTCGAGTTCAACGTCGAAAATCTTTTTGTTCTCATGGATCAGTATTCGGGGCAAAATCTGACGACACTGTCCGAATCGCAGTGGCAAAAACTATCAATTTCGGTCACCGCAAATAAGCCGCTGGACCAGGTGCGTGGCGTGGCCAGGGCAATCTTGGAATTACAGCCTGATGTCTTGATGCTTTGTGAAGTGGGTGGCCTCCAATCTTTGATTAATTTCAATCGCTACTTTTTGGGCGAGGCCTATTCGCCCTTTCTTCTCGAAGGCAATTCTGAGCGCGGCATTGATTTGGGCTATTTGGTGAAAAAATCCCTGCCCTTGAAATATGATCTAATCTCGCACAAGCACCGGCCCATTGATTTTCTCTATCCGCATGAAAAACAGACGAAATTGACTGGGTACGAGGACGCCGTCGTTAATAAGGTAACTAGCCACCGGTTTTCGCGCGATGTTCTTGAGCTTCGGGTCTTTGATGGCAATGATCAAATTCCTGCCTTGATTTTCTTGATGGTTCATCTGAAATCACCGCTCGATCGAGACCGGATTGATCCGATGGGTCGCGACCGGCGCAAGGCTGAACTTGAAAAGCTGGTGAAAATTTATCTGGAAATCGAAAATGAGTTTTCAAAAACGGTCCCAATTGTTCTGGGCGGGGATTTCAATGGAATCGCGCAACGCGACCGTCCGGATCCGGAGTTTACATCATTGTTTCAAGAAACTGATTTGACAGATGTCTTAGAACTGGCGGGTCTTCCAGTTGAGGAGCGCTTTACGCATATGCAGATTCATCAAAATCGAACGGCTCTCAGTCGGCAAATTGATTACTTGTTTGTCTCGGCGGCTTTGCGAAATCGGGTCATTAGCAAAGAGAGTTTTATATTTCGGTTTCGCGATGAGTTTGATATGCCCATGTTGATTCCCAGAAATATGAACGAAAAGCGGCTTCTTCCCTCTGATCATTACCCGGTCGTGACGACCTTGGGGCCCAACTCGGCCCGCAGTCAACAGCCAGCTGGTTCAGGATCAGGTTCGGTATCAGGATAAAGCATCCAGCGAATTCAAAACCCGGACCCGACGCGGGGACCAGTACTGAAGCCGAGTCCGGCGGGCCGTTGCCCGCTGTCAGAATCTAGTCCTTGCCGCGCGTCGGTTTGACGTTTTAGCTTGGTCTTTGCCGCCAGCTCTT
>JAYVXN010000087.1:0-2465 GCA_043785085.1 Bdellovibrionales bacterium
GATGAAGGTTTGATCACAGATGGTGAGCGCTACAATAAAGTGGTCGATATTTGGGCGCAAACCGGTGATAAAGTCGCAAAAGAATTGATGGCTGAGATTGAAAAAGCCGATTTCGAAGTTGATGGCCAGCGCGTAAAAGGCGCTTCCTTCAATCCGATTTTCGTGATGGCCGACTCGGGAGCCCGGGGTTCTGCGGCGCAGATTCGTCAGCTCGCTGGTATGCGCGGTCTTTTAGCAAAGCCGTCAGGTGAAATTATCGAGACGCCAATTACGGCAAACTTCCGCGAAGGTCTCGACGTTCTTCAGTATTTCATTTCGACTCACGGAGCACGTAAGGGTCTAGCCGATACAGCTCTTAAAACTGCGAACTCAGGTTACCTGACTCGCCGTCTTGTCGACGTTGCTCAGGACGTGATCATTACCGAAATCGATTGCGGAACCGTTGATGGTATTACCATCACGCCGTTGATCGAAAGTGGCGAAGTGATTCAGCCGCTGGGTGATCGAATCTTGGGTCGTGTCGTACTTGAGCCAGTGATGGATCCCTACACGCAAGAGACGATTGTTGCTCTCAATACTGAAATTTCTGAGACTCAGGTGAAGCGCATTGAAGACGCCGCCATCGAATCAGTTTTGATTCGCTCGGTTCTGACATGCAAAACCCGACGTGGTACATGTCAAAAATGTTATGGCCGTGACTTGGCTCGTGGAACTGTTGCCAACCTCGGTGAGGCTGTCGGCATTATCGCGGCCCAGTCGATCGGTGAACCTGGAACACAGCTGACAATGAGAACCTTCCACTTGGGTGGTGCGGCTTCTCGTGCGGTTGAGCAGAGCGTCCATACGTCACGACATGACGGGACTGTTAAATTTAAAGACGTCATTCACGTGACGAATCGAAACGGTAAACTGACTGTCATGAACCGTAACGGTGAGATCATTCTCGCTGATCAAACAGGTCGTGAGCGCGAACGCTTTAAACTCGTGTACGGTTCAGTTTTGAATATCAAAGAAGGTGATACGGTCAGCAAAGGACAAGTTCTTGCTGAATGGGATCCTTACTCGAATCCGATCATCTCCGAAGTTACGGCGAAGGTTCAGTTCCAGGATATCGAAGAAGGTACGACGATGACCGAACAGGTCGATGCCGTCACAGGCTTTGCGACCAAAGTGATCACTGAGAGCAAGTCAGCTGACTCTAAACCGACGATCAACTTTGTTGATCCGAGCGGCAAACAGCTCATGTTGCCAGGCCGTGATATTCAAGCTCGAAACATTATTCCAGTGGGCGCGCAGCTGCTGGCAAATGACGGTCAAGAAGTTCACGCCGGTGATGTGATCGCGAAGATCCACCGTGAGACATCCAAAACACGTGACATCACGGGTGGTCTGCCACGGGTTGCGGAGCTTTTCGAAGCTCGAAAGCCGAAAGAAGCAGCGATCATTTCTGAAATTGACGGCTATGTTACTTTCGGAAAAGACGTAAAAGGTAAACAGCGCGTGATCGTGACTCCTGAAGTGGGTGAGCAAAAAGAATATCTCATTCCCAAAGGTAAACACGTTGCGGTTCGAGAAGGTGAATACGTGAAAGCCGGTGAGGCGCTCATGGATGGACCGACCAATCCGCATGATATTCTCGCAGTTTTGGGTGACAAAGAATTGTCCTCGTACCTGGTAAATGAAATTCAAGAAGTTTACCGACTCCAGGGTGTGAACATCAATGACAAGCACATTGAAGTGATTGTTCGTCAAATGTTGCGAAAAGTTCGCACGGTTGATGCTGGTGACACGCGCTTCTTAGTCGGCGAGCAAGTTGAAAAGTATCAGTTCGAAGAAGAGAATGAACGCGTGAGCAAAGAAGGCGGACAACCGGCTACGGCTGAGCCTCTCCTTCTCGGTATTACTAAAGTTTCTCTTAGCACTGATAGCTGGATTTCAGCTGCGAGCTTCCAAGAGACCACCAAGGTCCTCACGGATGCGGCTATCAACTCGCGCACAGATTTACTACGCGGTTTGAAAGAGAACATTATTATGGGACGTTTGATTCCGGCTGGTACGGGATTGGCGGCTTATAAGCGTTGGAAAATTGTGGTTGAGGATGTTGATTCGGAAATGGCGGCAACGTCATTACCGGGAATGGCCCAACACAAATCGGGTGATGGCTTGCCCGCTCTGACATAATTGAGTTTTGTCAGGCTCTGGTGGTCCGCCACTAGAGCCTTTTTTATTGCCCGCGAACAAGTTTTTAAGGAAGCGATGCTAAGTTCTGTAAATTACTTGACGGAAATGTGAACAGAAGGTAGTTTTCGGAGTTCGTAAAATTGCCAGCATGGTGATGCGGCTCTTAGGCTTTCAAAAGAATAGTAAAAGAACAGTGTTTATAAGAGGTTAGGTAATGCCAACGATTAATCAGCTGATCCGCCAAGAGCGGATAGTGCAGAAAAACAAAACCGCTTCGCCAGCTT
>JAYVXN010000088.1:0-2460 GCA_043785085.1 Bdellovibrionales bacterium
CTAAATGAGATCATAGACCCGATGGCCAAGTTTCAGGCAATTCATGACGGATAAAGCGCGCGTGCAGAGATTCTAATGCCGAAGTCTGATCAAGAAAGATAAAGGCATCAGAATCTGATGCCTTGAATTGCAAATTTGTTTCTTCAATGTGCGAAGAACGGGGATTTGCATAGCTCTCAGTCTAGCGGAGGTGAGTAGGAAAAGCTTTAATACGACGTGAAGCAATTGTGGTGAATGCGAGATCTTCCCGAAGAAATTTTTGCGTCGGAAAATCTTCAGGCACTGATTTTGAAGACAGGAACTCTTGAGTTATGTGCGTGAAATTTTCTTCTCGCTTATTCTCCAATATGCATGGAAACGTTTGGGAACTTGTAGCGAATGCCTTTCAATTTGAGTTGCCGGGTGGAATCGATCCATTTGTCGACAGAGTTCTACGCGGTGGCGCTGCCGGCAATCATGCGGATGCCGTACGGACGGCGAATCGACTTGGCGCTAGTCCATCTTTTCATTATGGCAATGCCGGATTTCGGTTGGCTCGAGCGCAGCCGTGAAAATGATTAATTCACAGAGGTACTAATATTAAGCTCTCGTTGATTTAATCCGAGCGGACTATCAACCTCATTGCTGGTCGCATCAATGCCACGCAAAAGCACAGTCAATGTATAGAGCTGTCCGTAGACATAATTCACTGGCAGCCGCACCAGAATGTGAAATCTCCCCATCGCATCACAAGACGTTGAAGCCATTGTTTGTGCCACGGGCGTCGGGCCTGCCAAACTGTAGTAGAGACGAGTTTGCGAAAATCCACCACTATTGCAATAGCCGCCGATATCAAATGCCGACTCGGTTTTTATGATAAAAAGCGGGTCCGGATTTTTAATTGAAATTTCAAGTCGATTACTCCCCGTCCTCGTTGCGGCCGTGCAGTTCGCAGTTTGGCACTGGGTTTGATTAGAGGAAAGATTTGCTAAAGTTGAATCAGGAGCAGCTGAGCCACAGTTTTGAAATAGAAAGCCACACGCGGCAACGATTGAGCAAAAAATCATGATTTGTAAGGTCGATCTGAGACTAGGACGCATTTATCCTCCGCAGGTACCCTCTTATCGTCAGAACGAGACCGCGACTTCAGTCTTAAGCCTCAATTTGCGAAAAATAATCTATTGCTTAAACCTTGATTTTCTTGAAAGATCAGCGTGATGTTTCAAATTGGGACGCTGGCACGTTATTTTTTATTTCTTCTACTGATTCTCACGGCCCCTCGGACCTGGAGTGCGGACTCGGAGGTGTTCTCCTTTCACCTTCCCTCTGAACCCCATTCACTTGATCCGGCTCTCCTAAGCACCAATGATAGTAGTTATCTTTTCGCAAATCTCTACCGTGGCCTTTATAAATACCATGAAAGTACGGGACTGGTTCCTGAAGGGGCAAAGTCTTGTGTTTGGAAAGACGCGAAACATCTACGCTGCACTTTACAAGAGAATTTAAAGTGGAGCGACGGAACTCCCATTACGCATGAAGATTACTTACGTGCCTTTCGGCGCTTAGTCTCGGCTTCAGGAAAAAGTCTGGGCGTTGAATTGCTAAAAAATATTGAGGGAGCTTTAGATATCCACTTAGGCAGAAAACCGCTCACCGCGCTCGGCATTCAATCTCCGGAAAAAGGACGTCTCGAATTTTCTTTTCAAACAGCAGATCCAGATTTTCTCTATAAATTGACGTCGAGTATTTTAGTGCCGGTTCATAGTGAAGCGTTTCCCGCTCGGGAACAAGCGGCCAGTGCTTTTTACAATGGCCCCTACAAAATTGGCAATTGGCAAATCGGCAAACGATTGCATTTAATTCCGAACCCTAATTACCAGGGCGGTTTCAATAAACGTCCTGACGTCGATGTCTATTTTATCGACGAAGATCAAACCGCGCTGAACCTATATGATCAAGGCAAATTGAAGTTTTTGCGGCGGTTGCCGACGCTTTACATTGATAAATATCGAAAGCGGTCGGACTTCTTGCAAATGCCGGTGGCGCGTTTTGATTATCTCGGCTTCGGCCCTGAGCTGCAAAAATATCCTGAGCTGCGAACCGCCTTAGCCTATTCACTTGATTTTAAAGAACTTAAAACTCTCTACCAGGCTCTCGGAATCCCAGGTTGTCCAAGCTTCTCAGAGAAATTCATGGACCGACCCCATTGTTTCGAATTTGATTTAAAAAAAGCCAAAGAGGCACTCGCTAAAGTGCCGACTGATGTCATTGCCAAGCGCTGGAAGTTGGGCTTTAGCAAACTGGGCGGTGATGACATTAAAAAAGGGGCTGAGTGGTTTCAAGCGCAGTGGCGAAAAAACCTCGGTCTCACCGTCGATCTCGAACAATCCGAACAGGGCGTTTACTTAAATCTGCTCAGAACCCATCCGCCCGATCTGTTTCGCAAAGGCGTTGGACTTGAGCGCCCGACTTGCCTTGCGG